>JASFLV010000105.1:0-9167 GCA_050117915.1 Thioalkalispiraceae bacterium
GGCTCAGACTGGTTCTGGTGGTTCGGTGATTATAATCCGGCTGATTCTGTTAGTGATTTTGAACATCTCTATCGATTACAACTTTCGCATTTATATCAACTCATTGGTATCACTGCGCCTGCTTCATTGTCTGAATCTTTTACCCATGGCAGTGGTCACCCCAGTGCAGGTGGAACCATGCGACGCGGCAAGGAAAATTGAGAATAGTATTTAGTGTCTAAATTAAAAAAGGTTTCACATCTCCTGCATCAGCGACGCCGGGCGGGTGTACTGCTGCATCCAACATCACTGCCTGGCCCGTTCCCGCGCGGCGTAATCTGCCATGATGCCTATCGTTTTGTGGAGTTTCTGGAGCAGGCAGGCATGGGAGTCTGGCAGATGTTACCTTTGGGAGTCACACATAGTGATCTTTCTCCCTACCAGGCATTATCGGCCCATGCCTGTGAGCCTTCCCTGATCAGCCTTGACTGGTTGCGCGATCGGGCGCTATTGAATAGCGAAAGCAACAAATTCGATTACGCAGAGCATAAAACGTTATTACAGGCCTCACAACAAATATTCCATAAGGACAGGCAGTCACCTTTATATAAAACCTATCTGCAATTTATCGCACAACACCAATACTGGCTGGATGATTTCGCCCTGTTCATGGCGATTCGTGAACAGCAGGCTAACAAACCCTGGTATGCGTGGCCATCAGCGCTACGCGATCGAAGCAAACAGGCGCTAGCTAAAGCCAAACATGAGTTAACCGAACAAATCGAGTTTTATCGTTATACCCAGTTCATCTTTTTTCAGCAGTGGTATGACCTGAAACGTTATGCAGGTCAGCATGATGTCTTGCTGTTTGGGGATTTACCGATCTATGTATCTCACGATAGCGCCGATGTCTGGTTGCATCCAGAGTATTTTATGCTGGAAAAAGATGGACAGGCCCGGTATATAGCCGGGGTCCCCCCCGATTATTTCTCAGAAACCGGGCAGCGCTGGGGAAATCCTCAATATGACTGGAAGGCATTGCAGGCAGATGGGTTTGACTGGTGGACACAACGGATTCGCACTCAATTAGAGTTATTCGATGTAATCCGTGTCGATCACTTTCGTGGCTTCGAGGCCTACTGGGAAATAGAAGCCAGTGCCGAGACCGCTATCGATGGCCGCTGGGTAAAAGCGCCGGGTGAAGCGCTGTTGCAGGTACTGGCAAAGGAGTTCCATGCCTTGCCACTGGTAGCCGAAGATCTGGGTACCATCACCGAAGAAGTAATCGCATTACGTGAACAATTCGATTTGCCGGGAATGAAGATACTGCAATTTGCCTTTGATGGTGATCCAAAAAATGTCTATTTACCCGCACACCATGAATTCAATTCGGTGGTCTATACGGGCACTCACGATAACGACACGACCTTGTCCTGGTATGAGCAACTTGATGAGCAGGACCGACACTATATATATAGATACCTGAATTGGGATCCAGCCGATAGCATGCCCTGGCCGTTGGTTAAAGCAGCGCTGGCTTCAGTGGCCTGCCTGGCCGTGTTACCTATGCAGGATATCCTGGCGCTCGGCCAGGGCCATAGGATGAATACGCCAGGTACCACTGAAGGAAACTGGCAATGGCAATTTAACTGGGACCAGGTTACGCCTGAGTTAATGCAGAAGCTTCACTCACTTTGCCAGCTTTATAACCGTTAGCCACTAGACCCAGAGCATATAGCCAAGTTCGAATGGATGGCTTAGTAACTCGTGATAGGGAAACAGCCTGATCTTGTAATGATTCAATCCAGACAGGTCTGACTTCAGGTTTAATTCAAAGATATGTTCATCGCCGTCTTTGCCGATGTGTTCAAAGGTAAATTTTTCCACCAGATCGAAGTCATTATCGCCATCCAGTTTACCGAACATGCACTCCACGGTCACATCGCCTGGCTCCAGCCCATCCAGATAGGTATTAACACGTATTAGGAGTGATTCAGTGTTTCTGATTTGTTCCACTGGACTATCTGTTCGTTTTATTGTTACATTTGACCAGCTTTTATGGACTTTGTTTTTCCAGGCGGCAAGTTGTTGTGCAGGCTCAGCATTGTTTTCAGCCA
Source organism: Thioalkalispiraceae bacterium (assembly GCA_050117915.1). Lineage (GTDB taxonomy): Bacteria > Pseudomonadota > Gammaproteobacteria > UBA6429 > Thiohalophilaceae > SZUA-24. Next base: position 2,097 of record JASFLV010000105.1, read on the forward strand.
GGCGTTTGGAGTGGTCACGTGCCTGCGCATAAAAGTGACTAACATAATCCACCACCATTCGCTGTGAGTTGAAGCGTGGAATGCAGGACTTCATCGACGCCTTTGACATTTTTACCCAACTGCTTGAGTAACCCTGGTTGCCCTGATCGAAATACATGGGGATGATCTCATTTTCAATCAGGTTGAATAAATCTGCGGCTTCTTCCTTATCACGCAGGTGGCCATCAATATTCTGACCATGGGGATGGATGGCCCAGCCATTATCACCTTCATAACCTTCGCCCCACCAGCCGTCGAGTACACTGAGATTCATGACGCCATTGATTGCAGCTTTTTGTCCCGAGGTCCCGCTCGCTTCCAGTGGATATTCAGGGGTATTGATCCAGACATCGACACCAGTGACCAGTTTGCGTGCCATGGCCATGTCATAACCTTCAAGCAAGATGATCTTGCCGAGAAATTCCGGTTTTAGTGAAACTTCATGAATCTTGCGGATTAAATCCTGACCCGGGATGTCACGCGGGTGCGCCTTGCCAGCGAATATAAATACGACTGGCCGTTCTGGGTCATTGACCAGCCTGGCAAGACGTTCAAGATCGGAGAACAGCAAGGTTGCACGTTTATATGTTGCAAAGCGCCGGGCAAAACCGAAAACCAGTACGTTGGCCTCGGATTGGCCGGTGATCTCTGTTACACGCTTCAGCAATGCCTCACTAAACCCGGCACGGCTATAGCGGCGCAACATACGTTTATGAATATCATCCATCATTGGCGCTTTGAGTTCCTTGCGTAAACTCCAGAAGCGGTGGTCAGGAATTTCGTCAATACAATTCCAGTACTCTCTATTCAGGAGTTCGTTGCGCCATTCACTGAAGCGTGAATCAAATAGATTAACCCATTCCCGCGCAATAAATGTTGCAGCATGGACACCATTGGTGACGTAGGAGATAGGGTTTTCCTGATGGGGTATCTGTGGCCAGATATAACCTTCCATATGTGAAGCAACACTGCCATGAATTCGACTGACACCATTGTGCAGGCGGCTGCCACGCAATGCCAGGGAGGTCATGTTAAAGGTGCCATGATTGTCAGGCGTAATTCCCAGGCCAAGAAATGTATGTATATCTATATTTAGTTCCTTGATATAGTCTGAAAAGTACTGGGTTATTAATTCCTGTTCAAAGATATCGTGTCCTGCCGCTACCGGGGTATGCGTGGTAAACACGGTGCCCGCAGCGATTAATTCAAGCGAGCTATCGAAATCCAGTCCCTGGTAAATTTTTTCGCGACAACGTTCCAGGATCTGGAATGCGGCATGACCTTCATTAATGTGCCAGACAGTCGGTTCGATCCCCAGGGCACGGAGTGCACGCACACCACCGATACCCAGGACAATTTCCTGCTGAATACGAGTACTTTTACCGCCACCATAAAGTTGATGGGTGATACTGCGATCTTCAGACTGGTTGAGCTCAAGGTCGCTATCTAATAAATAGAGTGTGATATGCCCGGCTTTCGCTTGCCAGACTTTCAACATAACCTGACGCCGTTCGATTTCGACACTCACGCATAGTTCTTCACCGTTGGGACCATGGGCCGGTTTTACTGGTAATTCATCGAAACTGATATCGTGGTACTGGGCCATCTGGTTGCCATCACCATCGATAGTCTGAGTGAAGTAACCCTGCCGATAGAGCAGACCCACAGCGACGAACGGTACACCAAGATCGCTGGTTGCTTTACAATGGTCACCGGCCAGGATTCCAAGACCGCCGGAATAGATCGGAAAACTTTCATGCAAACCAAATTCAGCGCAGAAATAGGCAACCAGGTCGCGACTGGAATCCAGGTGTTCTTCTACAATCGGATGAATGACTTTTTTATGATAAGTCTCATATGCCGAGATGACGCGGTTGTACTCTTCCATGAACAGGTGATCATCGGCGGCTTCATCCAGCACGGACTGTGCCACACGGCGCAGAAAGACTTTTGGATTGTGATTGCAATTTTCCCAAAGCTCCGGATCGAGACGATAAAACAAGCCACGTACACCACGGTCCCAGCTATAGAGCAGGTCCTGGGCAAGAACATCGAGGCCTGATAGCGTCTCAGGAATCGTGGGACGAATTTCAAGTTTGTAAATGGTTCCACTCATGGTTGTGGTTTCATCCTTATCGGTTAGTACTGGTTAAATGTTGCAAATATTAAGTTATTACATCAGGCTGTTCACGACCTGATATCTTTTGTAGTTCGCTCAGTTGTTCTGCGATAGCAAATAAATCGGCCAGGCAGGTTTGTGTATCCTGATGCAAATCATGTTCTGGTAACTGATATTTTTCATAATACACACGTAACGTCGCTCCTTCAGTACCTGTGCCTGAAATGCGGAATATGATACGGCTGCCATCGACAAACAGAATTCTGAGGCCCTGGTTTTCAGACAACGACTGATCCACGGGATCTTGATAACTGAAATTATCAGCCCGTGACACACAATATTCGCCCCAGGTCTGTTTTTCCAGGCCAGGAAGTTGTTCCTTTATCCTGTTGAATATAGTCTCTGCTTTGTTCTTGTCTACATTCTCGTAGTCATGGCGACTGTAGTAATTTCGGCCAAAGGCCTGCCAATGTTGTTTGACAATATCTGCTACAGACTGCTTCTTTACCGCGATGAGATTTAACCAGAATAAAACTGCCCATAAGCCATCTTTTTCACGAATGTGATTTGAACCCGTACCAAAACTCTCTTCCCCGCAGAGGGTGATCAACCCTCCGTCGAGTAGATTACCGAAATATTTCCAGCCAGTTGGGGTCTCATAACAGTCGATTCCCAGATTTTCTGCAACACGGTCAACCGCCATACTGGTTGGCATTGAGCGGGCCACCCCAACCAGGCCTTGTTGATAGCCAGGTAAAAGATGTGCATTGGCCGCCATTACCGCCAGGCTGTCACTGGGGGTCACAAAAAACTGCCGTCCCAGAATCATGTTGCGATCACCGTCACCATCAGAGGCAGCGCCTATGTCAGGTGCCTTGCCAGGGGTGTTCATGATGGCAACAAGCTCCCTGGCATACTCCAGGTTAGGATCCGGGTGACCACCACCAAAGTCGGGCAGCGGAATACCATTCAACACGGTCTCTTCGGAGGCGCCCAGGCGATTTACCAGAATTTCTTTTGCATACGGGCCGGTAATTGCATGCATGGCATCGAAGGCCATCGTAAACAGGCCTGAGTTAAACATGCCTTTGATTAAATCAAAATCAAATAAGTGCTCCATCAAATCGGCATAATCGTCAATTGTATCGATAATCTCGACAACCGATTGTTCAAGCAGCAACTTGTCGGGTTTTTCCAGATCCAGATCGTCGATTTCAGCAATCTGATATTCTGTTAGTGTTGTGGATAGCTCGAATACCTGATTTGTGAAACTTTGAGGGGCCGGACCGCCATTGTTGCTATTGAACTTTACGCCAAAGTCACCATCCGGGCCTCCAGGGTTATGGCTGGCAGATAGAATGATGCCTCCATCAAGTTTGTACTTACGGATCAAATGGGAAGCGGCAGGTGTTGACAGGAAGCCCTGCTGGGCGATAAAAATTTTTTTGAAACCATTGGCAAGCGCCATCTTATAAATAATTTGTATTGCTTCGTTATTATAATACCGACCATCACCACCAATCAGCAGACCCAGTTTTTGCTCATCCGGCAAGGCGTTGAAGATCGCCTGGATAAAATTTTCCAGGTAATGAGGCTGCTGGAAAGTCCTGACCTTTTTGCGCAGCCCTGAAGTACCGGGTTTTTGATCATCAAACGGATGAGTTGTTATGGTTTTGATATTCATATTTTGTTTTTTTTACAGGTAAATTTGCTCGGCAGCCTTCAATATACACTACCAGAGTTAACTCAATATTCATGCCAGATGAAAAGGTCTTTGCTCGACATCTGTCCGGGAATATATTAATTAACTTATTGAAATCAAAGAAAATTAGTAGTGCCCAAGAATTAATCAATTCTGGGTTCACTTAGATACTATCTTAAATGAACAAAAACGGTTTGTATGCACAAATATAGTGCAGTTATAGACTAAAAGAGCGGCCCTGTTGCATGCCGCTCTCAGGTCATGGGATTTGCTGAAATTATCTCATCCAGAAAATTCTACTGGGTAGGGTGCCAGATAATGTTGCTTGGCTAAATAGGGATCTGGGTGCTTCCTTAGGTGATGCCTTAAAAGCAGGATAAGCGAAGCTAAGGATAGGTGATTCTTTCGATAGGATTCAAAGTGCGTTAATAATTCATGTTTGTCGCCACTCGTTAGCTTGTTCTTGAGATAGCCCATAATGTGCATCAGGACGTTAACATGCTGGCCTTTACTCGCCTTCTTTTGCATTACCAACATAAAGTGTTCCAGGTAGACCTGGCGGCGTTGTTTTAGATTTTCATAATTTGTTTCCGCTACATATCTGCCAAGCTGCCGATGTTCAACCTGGGAGCGTGCCATTAACATCAATTTATGTGCCGCGTGAAAGTTAGTAAAGGCCAGTAAATTACGATCAGGATCAGGAATATTATGCCAACGCTGTAAGGCGTAGACACGCTCAAAAAAGTTTTCCCTGAGAGCGCTGTCCTTGAGGCGTCCTTCTTCCTCAACTGGTATCCAGGGATAACGTTGCATAAATTGCTCTGCAAATAGACCTGTGCCATCATTACGACGATGTCCTTGCTTATGTACAACAACCGGGACGCGAAATGCACCACAGGTCGGGGAACCCTTTTTGAAGATAAATCCGTCTACATCAGCGAATTTATCAAGCACCTGATTAGAATAATTGAGCATCGTATCGGTTAAATCCGTATCAGGGTCCTTACTGTTAACCAGCCTCGTCTGGTTGTTAATGTCCTGCAGGCGTATGGTCGGGCGGGGTGTGCCAAGGCCAATACCGACTTCAGGACATACGGTTTTGACTTCCATATGCTCAGCTAACACATCCGTAATTAATCGATCGCGTTTGTGTCCGCCATCAAAACGAACATTATGACCCATTAAACAGCCACTCACGCCAATCACAGGTTTGTTCGACATGGTTATCACTCCAGGTGTGTGCAACGGTTATCCGGCTTGACCAGTAGCATGTGGACATCACTGATCGCTCGCTCGATAAAGCCACCTTCACAGTAACAAAGATAAAACTCCCACATACGGATGAATTCATCACTGTAGCCCTGTAATTTGATGGCATCGATATTGTTATTAACATTATCAAGCCACTTACGCAGCGTAGTAGCGTAATGAGGGCCAATATCAGTCAAGTTATACAGGCGTAAATCACTGGAACGTGTTATCGCCTGTTGCATAGCTGTGTTCGAAGGAATACAGCTACCAGGGAAAATGTAGCGCTTGATAAAGTCGACAGAGCTTTTTGCGGCTTCATACTGTTGATCGGCGATCGTAATTGCCTGAAGCAACATCATACCGTTGGGCTTTAACAATTCACCGCATTTCTTAAAATAAGCTTCGTAATACTGGTGACCAACCGCTTCGATCATTTCCACGGAAACCAGTTTGTCATATTGGCCTTGCAGGTCACGGTAGTCCTCAAATAACAAGGTGATTTTATCTTCCAGACCTGCCTGTCTGACACGTTCGCTAGCCAGTTCGTATTGTTCGCGTGAGATAGTCGTCGTGGTCACCTTGCAGCCATAATGTTTAGCAGCATGGATGGATAATCCACCCCAACCAGTACCGATCTCAAGCAGATGGTCACCAGGCTGCAAATCCAGTTTCTGACAAATGCTATTAAGGCGGTAAATCTGTGCGTCATACAGGCTCATTTCAGGTTTGGCAAAGATCGCAGACGAGTACATCATGGTCTCATCCAGCATTATCTTGAAAAAGTCATTGCCGAGGTCATAGTGGGCGGCAATATTTTTACGACTACCTGTCTGGGTATTACGATTCAACCAGTGCAGGGCCTTCTGGATCGGCACAGTCAGGCTAGCCATGCCTCCTTCCATACCATCCAAGACCGAACGATTCATCACGAATAGACGAATTAACCCGGTCAGATCGTTGGTCTCCCAATAATCATTCATATAAGCTTCCGCCGCGCCAATCGAGCCGCCAAAGGCAATATCACCATAGAAGCGGCTATCCTTGACCATAAGCGTGATACTCAGTGTGCAGCGATCAGTCTGTGCACCAAAGCGTTGCTCTTCTCCATTGTCGACAATAATCAGTTCGCCATCACGCAGGTCTTTTAATCGAGTCAACAGAGCTTTCTTAGCCAGGCCATCCAGGATACGTGGCTTGATGGTGGAGCCTGGGGCAATCCTATTTTCAATAACATTAGTTGTTGCGTTCATATTAATTCGCCTGTTCGGCGCCTCCTTGAGAAGGATTGATAACTTTTTCGGGGTGGTTATAAAAGGGTATACGCTTGATGAAGAGGCGCAGTGCTTCCCAATAGATGCCAAAGATGACTTTTGTCGTCATTAACGGGAATACAGTCAAAGCGCGGGCACAATTGGCTGCGGTCATTGGCCGTTTTTTCATTGATAAAGTTGCATCAAAGACTTTCTTGTCATTATCAAAATTATTCATGTGTACGGTCAAAAGGTCAGCAGGCTGCGTAAAACGCCAGTCATATCGCATATCCATGTCCATGAAAGGAGATATGTGAAACTCCTTATCCAGCTCAAATCGCATATGTGACTTTTTCCTCATCTCATCAGTAAGCGGTAAGACATAGGAATGTCGTTCCCCCCAGGGTGTGTTGGTGATCTCAGCGACGATAGTTTCTATATAGGTATCCGTCTTGTCATAACAGTAATAAAAACTGACCGGGTTGAAAACATAACCAAGGTAACGAAGATGGGTTAACAGGCGTACAGGTCCCTGCGGGCGTTTGCCGGTTAGCTCCTCAACGCGCTGATAGACAGCTTCTTTCAATGGAATATTATTTTCACCTAAGTAGTCGCTGCGTTTAAACCAGGCAATAGCTGGCTTGCTAGTTGACCAGAACCAGCGCTTCTTGAACACAGTATCCAGTTCATCCAGGTCAAGACAGACATAA
>JASFLV010000106.1:0-9143 GCA_050117915.1 Thioalkalispiraceae bacterium
GATATGACAGGTTTTGCAGCTGCCTGTTATCAGCGTGGTGTCCCTTTCATCCAGATCCCGACTACCTTACTTGCCCAGGTAGATTCTTCTGTCGGTGGTAAAACCGGCGTGAATCATGAGCTGGGCAAAAACATGATCGGCGCCTTTCACCAACCGCGTTGTGTCATTGCAGATACCGATACTTTAAATACACTGGATGATCGCCAGCTAAGCGCAGGCATTGCAGAAGTCATAAAGTACGGTCTTATTCGTGACCCGGAATTTTTTCAATGGCTTGAGAGCAACATGCAAAACTTACTTGAGAGAGATCCTGATTCACTAGCCTATGCAATCGAGCGTTCCTGCCAAAATAAAGCAGAAGTCGTTGCCGAGGATGAGAAGGAAGGGGGTATTAGGGCAATCTTGAATCTTGGCCATACATTTGGACACGCAATCGAGGCAGGAACGGGTTATGGCAAATGGTTACATGGAGAAGCAGTCGGTACCGGTATGTTGATGGCGGCAGATTTATCACAGCGGATGGGAAAACTTGACGAAGAAGATGTTCATCGAATCGACAATATCATCGATGCCGCTCGCTTACCGACTCGCTCGCCAGTGAACATGGACTTTGAAAAATTTATGCGCTACATGACCGTTGATAAAAAAGTAGAAGCCGGCGCCATTCGTTTAGTCTTACTAGAGTCAATTGGTAACGCGTTTATTACTGCAGACTATGATGAGACCTTACTCAAACAAACCATTGATGCCCATCATGCCTCAACCTGATTATGACTAAACTCGCACCCTATGCCGCCAGTGAAGAAGCTTCGCGGGGGCGGCGCTTTAAAGAGCCTTCACCAAATTACCGGAGTGAATATCAGCGCGACCGCGATCGAATTGTTCACTCTTCTGCCTTTCGCCGACTGGAATACAAGACCCAGGTCTTTGTAAACCATGAAGGAGATATGTTTCGGACTCGATTGACACACTCCATTGAAGTTGCACAGATTTCGCGATCGATTGCCCGGATATTGAGCCTGAATGAAGATTTATCAGAGACAATTGCACTTGCCCATGATCTAGGGCATACCCCATTCGGTCACGCGGGACAGGATGCGCTGAATAATTGCATGAAAGATTATGGCGGCTTTGAGCATAACCTGCAGTCACTGAGAACGGTTGATGAACTTGAAAAAAAATACGCAGATTTCCCAGGACTGAATCTGACTTTTGAATCACGGGAAGGTATTTTAAAACACTGTTCACCTGGCACTGCCAAACAGCTAGGTGAGGTAGGTGAACGTTTTCTTAACAAGCAACATCCCAATCTTGAAGCCCAGGCAGTAAATCTGGCCGATGAAATTGCTTACAATAATCACGATGTAGACGATGGCCTGCGTGCTGGGCTGATTACGATCAAGCAGCTCACCGAGGTTGAGCTTTTTAATAATCAATATGAAATCGTTACCTCTCAGTACCCCTCATTGCAGGGACGCCGATTGATTCATGAAACGATACGTAGAATGATAAATGAACTGATCGTCGATCTGGTAGAAACCAGTCAGCAACGCCTGCAAGAGGCCGCGCCACAAACAGTCGATGAAGTACGTGCGCACCATGAGCCGCTAATAGGATTTAGCGATGAGATGCGTGAAAAGAGCCTGGAATTAAAACGTTTTCTGCGTAATGAGTTATACCGCCACTATCGAGTACACCGCATGACACGCAAAGCCGATCGGATTATTTGTGATCTGTTCGAAGGCTTTATGGACGACCCTAAACTATTACCTCCGGAGCAACAGCGTACTGCAATAGTCTATGAGGATAAAATGGCTGAGGTTGGGCGTGCGCTTGCCGTATCGGATTATATTGCGGGTATGACGGATCGCTATGCCATCATGGAACATCGACGGATTTTTGATCCCAGCGAATTAACCTGAAGCACTGTAGATAAGACCACACAAACAGTAAATTCAGTATTTAGATCATTAACAAGGCAGGAAAGCGCATTTTATGCTATTTATTAATAAGTTAATATAGAGGCTGACAAGAAACTCGTTAGCCTATGCGCGTATATATGCAGACAATTGCTGATGCTGATACCTCACCACGGTTTTACCAACTGGTATTGCAGGAAGATTTGCTAAATGGCTGGACACTGGTACGCGAGTGGGGGCGCCAAGGTTCATCAGGCAGGGTTAAAAAAGATCATTTTGCATCGAGAGAAGAAGCCCAAAATGCACTGTTGAAGGTGCGTGATGCACAACTAAAACGTGGCTTCCGTGTGGTCTACATGCGGGGTGAAGAAGATTCATGAGTGCATATACTAGCGAAGACATCGATCGACTCGAACCGGCTTATCTGAAAAGTTATGGCCTGCAAGAGGCCCCATTCTCCACCACACATCACAATAAATTCATGTACCTGGATGCAGAACGTGCTCAGCGCCTCAACATGTTGCAGCATATGTGTCATTACAGTAACTTGTTGTTGATCGTTCAGGGTGTGCATGGCGTTGGCAAAACCGCCTTGTTGCAGCGATTCATCCAGACCGCCGAGCCTGACTGGCAAGTATGTGAAATATCAGCCAATACAATGATCGATGCAGAGCAACTGCTGTTTCAGGCTGCACAGGGATTCGGGGTCCGTCAATTACCACAGGACGCCAGTGAACTGCAGGAAATGTTGTATGCTCGCGTGTCAACATTCCACCACAACGATCAGACGCCGATTCTTATCATCGATGATGCACACGAACTACCGAAAGATGCCTTGCTGGCCATATTTAATCTCGCTGATGCCTATGTCAATGATGTCAATCTGCTGAGAATTATCCTGTTCTGTGAACCACAAATTGAAAAGATAATCAGTAGTAAGGATGTCAAAGCTTTGCGCGAGCGAGTGACGCATACCATGGAAATTCCACCGCTCGATGAAGAGGGGACAGCGGAATATATCAAGCACAGAATGGCTGCGGCGGGTTTTAACGGGAGTTCTCCTTTTACACCAAAGCTGGTGAAAAAAATTTATCGGGCTTCGCATGGTATCCCTGCCAAAATAAATTTATATGCACATCAGGCACTGGAAGAAGGGGATGTCCTTCCTGAACAGCTTGAACGCACACCGGAAGAAAGAGGTCTGATTAGTCAGGAGCGAAAGCAGGCTAAACCCGTGGTTTACATAACGGCGGCGATCTTAATGCTGGTTGTTGCAATAGTTTTTCAGGATCAGATCAACAGCGTGTTTGAAGAAACACATGAACCGGGTAGCGAACCAGGCGAGACCGCATCTGATGTTACTACGGAATCGGCAAGCGATGAAAAAGCACAGATCATAAGTGAGCTTGATTTACAGGAACGGATTATTCCACTTTCCGAATCCGAAACTTCACCTGCAGCAAATGACACTGCAGACGAGATGTTGGCTAGCGAGATTGACCAGGCTGATGGTGTCGAACTTCGAGCGGATACACCTGAACCCAAAAGTAACAACAGTGATGCATATTCAACTGAAGCTGATTCAGAAGCACCGCAGGCTACTACAGAAGACATACAAGTTGTTCCCGCTGATACAAAGCAGACAGAGCAAGCAGAGGTGCTTGTTGATTTAAGAGTAGACGCAATTAATCCAAACCCGGTCCCAACCAGTCGTAGTCAACAAACGATCAGTATTTCTGGACAGGGCTTCACCCCGAATAGCGAAGTTGTGGTCAGCTGGACGGGTAACGAAAAGAAACTAAGCAAAACACAAATTCACTATGTGAGTGAAAACCAGATAGACATCGCAATTACTGTGGGCAGTAGCGAAGATGACTGGCGTGTGCATGTGGTTGACCCAGAAGCCGGTAAGTCAAACACGGCTTCCTTCAGGGTGACCCAGTTTGATCAGGGCTACCAGAAAGACAAGTGGATCCTGACCCAAAATCCTGGTGATTTTACCCTGCAGCTGTTTGGCACCAATAAGCAAACAAATGCTGAGGAGTTTATTCAGCAGCACAGGCTTGGTGATGAGGCTGGGTATTTTTATTCACGGGATGATGGAAAAGATTGGTATCGGGTAATTTATGGCGCTTTTCCGGATAAGGCTGCAGCACAGCAAGCAGCCAGCAGCCTGCCTGCTTCTCTAAAAGTAAAACCCTGGGTCCGGCGATTAGATGATATCCAGGCCAGCATCAATGCAAGTCGCAAGGTTACGCAACGCAACAGGCCAAAAACCACCACGGCTACAGCTGTAAGTGAACCAACCAGCTTCCCGCTAGCAGGGGCTAGTAGCGCCGAGTATGAGTCCTGGCTATGGAGTCAGGATCCAGCCAAATTCACTCTCCAGTTACTCGGGGCGCGTCAGTCGGACAGTATTAAAAAGTTCCTGCGCAAATATCGTAAGCTAAATGGTAAGGCGGTCTATTTTCATACTCGCCATAATGATCGCGACTGGTATACCGTGGTGTACGGTGTCTACGAAACTCGCAAGCAGGCTCAGCAGGCAATCAAGCGACTTCCCGACGAGCTTCAAACAGCTTCACCCTGGATCCGTAGTTTTGCAAGTATCCATGCAGAACTCGATCGTGCCGATTAACATCTTTTGTCTTATTCGATTTAGATTCACCGATAAACTCACTGCCTCTTTAAATTAAGTAACCTACAAACTAAAAGGGAATGTTGAAAATTGTCTGTTTGCTAAATGATCAGGATTAATCTGACCAAACTTGTTAATCTGATCACTTAAACACCAAGGCTGTAACTCTAATCAACTCCCAGAATGTCAACAGTGATCAATATTAGGAAGTTTTAGCTTCTATAAAAAACGAAATAGAATAAAAAATAGTTTCAAAAAAGCTGTTTTGGATGAACTGCTGTTTAATACAACGGGTAGTATAAAGACCTAAAGACCATCATCAATTTTGCCGACACTAACTTTAGTCCAGGAGTTGAAATAATAATAAGTGTTGTTGATTGAGGTGATGTTGTGTTGTCAATATTAAGTAAACCGGTATCGTTTCTATTAGGCTTTCTTGGTTTTATTAAAATAAAAGTAAAGGTCTGGGTTGGGGCGATCGTTATGTTGTCCCTGTTAAGCATTGTCTCTCTGACAGCAATGTTCAGCTTAACCAATACACAAAAAGATATCCGCAATGTTGTAAAAGTTCGCCAACCACTCGCATTGACATCAATGGAGTTGGCAGAGACTCTTGATCGTGCTAATGCAGCTCTTGGTTTTTATCTATCAAGTACCAAGCAAGCTGACAAACAGGAGTATGAGACTGCGTTGAAAGAACTGGATGTTATTTTACAAAAACTATATAGCTTGCCAGCAGTAAAAGATGATGCAGGTACACTAACACAAGTAAAGGAAATCGAAAGCTTATTGGAGAAGTATAAAAGTTATCGTGAGAGGATGCTTCTACTGGCTGTAGATTTCCAGGAAAACTTTCCAGGTATTGGTATTTCTGGCAGTAAAATGAATCCTGTCGCTATGTCTATCCAGGCTAACCTACAAACACTCATTTTGACTGAGGCAGAAGAAGAGTTTAGTAGCGAGAGAAAGCAATTATTGTTAGACATTGCTGAATTACGCCAGAACTGGATGAACGTGATCATTGGTAATCGTGCCTATATGGCATTCCGTGGTGAAGCTGCCTTGTCTAATCTAAATTTATATATAGATGGTTTTAAAGAATCATTAAAAAAATTTGGAAAACATACTGATGCACTGACATTTGAGCAACTTGATGCATATGAACAAATCACTGATAAAGCGAGAAAATACTTTAAACTAATGGATGATATGATTGTTGTTCATAACAGTGAAAAATGGCGCACAGATTCATATTTGATCTCAACGGAGCTTGGGCCATTGGTTAGGCAGGTAAAAGACAAAATAAATTCGCTGGTTGATAAGCAGCGCAGTCTTAGTCAAGACATCAGTCAACAACTACTTAATGATACAAGCAAGACAAAAAAGCTTGTTACAAGTTTGTTTATCATTGCCGTGATCATTGCCTTATCAGGCGCATTCTTTATGAGTGTCATGATAACTGATTCTATTAATAAAGCTGTGCATGCAATGAATGATATTGCCGAAGGTGAGGGCGATTTAACGCGTCGTTTGAAAGCCAAAGGTAAGGATGAGATGGCTATGTTAGCCAGGGCGTTCAATTTTATTATTAGCAAAATTCACGGCACGGTTTCCCAAGTTGCAGATTCTACTGACGAATTAACCGAAGCATCAGAGAACATGAGAAAGCTTGTGGACAAAACCGAGCAGGATATTAAAAAACAGCGGAGTGAAACCGAACAGGTTGCCGCTTCAATGAACCAAATGTTAGAGTCAGTAGAAAATGTTACCCAGCATGCAGAGAGTGCTTCTGAAGTTGCTCAGCAGGCAGATCAGCAGGCTCAAAGAGGGGGGGAGGTTGTTGCGCACACAATCAAATCAATTGAAACCCTGGCCAATGACGTTGAGCAGGCTGCCAGAGTCATCCATGGGTTAGAGAGTGAAAGTGATGATATTGGTACAGTATTGGATGTGATAAGGGGAATCGCTGAACAAACAAATTTACTAGCATTAAATGCGGCGATCGAAGCAGCCAGGGCAGGAGAACAAGGTCGTGGCTTTGCAGTTGTCGCCGATGAAGTAAGAAACCTGGCAAGCCGCACACAGGATTCCACCCAGGAAATCCATGACATGATCCAGCGTTTACAGGCGGGCGCACGTGACGCGGTAAATGTCATGCAGGAAGGTACCCAACAGGCTGCGGAGAGCGTCAGCGCAGCATCGGAGGCGGGTCTTGCCCTGGATGGAATTACCGAGGCTGTTAACAGAATTGCCAATATGAACTCAGAGATAGCTACAGCTTCTCGTCAACAGCGGGAAGTGACCAATGAGATTAACCAGAGCATGGCCAATATTTCCCAAATCGCTGATGCAACAGCGGAAGGCTCGATCGAGTTGGAGAGGTCCAGCACATCACTTAGCCGGTTATCTACAAACTTACAAACCACTCTGGATCAATTCAAGATTTAATAATATGACAGGATGAATAAAGCATAGCCAGTTAGGACTAAACACTGGCTATTATTATGTTATTCTCCTAATAGTTTTTGAATGGATCAATTTTCTGTCATCTCCATGCAACCTGCCTGTCATCATCAAAATTCATATTACCCGGACTCTAATTCTACTTCTGAAGGTGATATGGATATGAAAAAAGATAAAATTTTATCAACAGTCATGGCGGTGACACTAAGCGCTACAGTGGCTGGATCTTGCGCAATTGCAGATAATGGTTATTCAAGCCATGCGGGCCGTTTTGGATTTGACCCATTAGAAACATCTGCCAATGCGGCTGACTGGAATCCAGCTGCGCCCTGGAAACTGCCAAAGGGCTTTAGCCAGGCGATTGTTTCTGACGAGACTGCACTGAATATTTATGATGGTGGTCGTGATGACTGGCATGATATGAATACGGTTAACGAAACAGGTATTGATGCTGGTCGATACCTGTATCGTACCCATGAAGTACGCGGGGTACCGGAAGGTGGTGCCGTATCTGTAGTTGATCTCGAAACCGGGGAAACCAAAATTCTGGCACAGGATGTTTCCTGGACGGCGCTGGATGGTATCCGTTGGACTCCGTGGGGCACATTGGTGTTTGCTGAAGAGACAACCGGGGGCCGTTTCTTCGAAGTGATGCTTGATCCAAATGATCCCTCGACGGCAATTGAAGTCATTGACCGTCCTGCCGTCGGTCGTCTTGCCCATGAAGGTATCGATATTGACGCAGACGGTAGCATCTATGTTGTCGATGAGCACCGTGGTCGTAGCTCTGGGTGTAGCGGTGTGGCACCTTGTGGTGGGGGTGTGTATAAATTCGTGGCCAACAACTATGGTGATCTGTCTTCTGGTTCTCTGTATGCCTTGAAAGTCACTGGCCCGGATGGTACGGGTAAGGGCGAATGGGTTGGTCCAATCGATGCGTCTGTTGCGCGTGAGTCAGGCACAGCATTTGGTGCACAAAGCTATCAGCGTCCCGAAGATCTCGAAATCATCGATGATGTTCTTTACGTGGCGATTACCGAAGGCCCGCGTGACGAGACAAATACAGAGCATTACGAGGGTCGTGTGATTGCGGTTGAGCTTGATTCTTTGAAAGTGACTAACTTTGTGAAAGCTGATGTCAATGTACCGGTTGAAATTGGCAAACCGGGCGATGAGAGTCATCAATCTGGTTTTGACAGCGTTGATAATCTGGCGGAGACCCCGGATGGTCGCCTGATGATGATCGAAGATAACAAGCCTTCAGATATCTGGGTCGCCAGCAAGCGGACCAATAAGTTTGGTGCTGCCAAGCGCGTTGATCTGTTTGCTTCATTGACTGATCCAGGTGCAGAAGGGACAGGCATCTACTTCAGCCCGTTTGACCCCAATACCCTGTATGTGAATGTACAACACTCAGCGGCCGAAGACGGTGATGCCACCTGGGCGATCACCCGCAGCCGTGGTCACCGTCATCAGCGTGACAATGATTAATCTGCTCCTGTACGTGTTCAGATAAAAAGTAAAACTGAGACATTGCAAAATTATCGCCAGGCCTATGCCTGGCGATTTTTTTTAGCCGCATCAGGCCTAATAACGGGTTTTGGTCGATATTTTCAGCCTGGCCACCGCCACGGTCAATTTATAAGCAAAATCAACTACTTCCGCTAATAGCCCTCTATAACAGGGCATTGAAGCCGGCTGCCCTGTGGCTGTATACTGCGGGGCCATTTTGCCTGGCTATCGCCTAATTTTTAACCAGGTTTTGACGAGCTAAATACCATGAATGACATTACGAAAAGACTCACTGAAACCGGCTTATACCGGCCCCAATTTGAACGCGATAACTGCGGTTTTGGTTTGATTGCCCATATGGATGGCAAACCCAGCCACTGGCTAGTGATGACGGCAATTACCGCGCTGGAGCGCCTGACTCACCGTGGCGCTATTGCTGCCGATGGCAAGAGTGGTGATGGCTGTGGCCTGCTTCTGAAAAAGCCTGATGGCTTCCTGCGTAAGATTGCCAAGAGCATGAATTTTAAGCTGGCAGACTACTATGCTGCTGGCATGGTCTTCCTGAATTCAGACGAGTCGTTGGCTAAATCCGCGCGCAAAATCCTGGAAGA
>JASFLV010000107.1:0-9116 GCA_050117915.1 Thioalkalispiraceae bacterium
ATTTCTGGTTCCCGAGTTTCAGTTTGCTGGGTTGCTAGTTCTATCTCTTCCTGTTCAACTGCAGGCTCGATATTTTCGCTAGCGACTTCTACTGACGTTTCGAGTGACTCATCAGGACTTCCAGCCCCCGTTGCCACAGCACTATCATCCATCTTGAGCTGTTCGCCCTTACTTAATACTTCTGCATTGTCCATTAAGGCAAAGATTTCCTGACCTGGTTTAGTCCCAGTTTTGAAAAGCTCTAGCAGACCAGGCAGGGATTCACGTGCCTTGTTTAACAAGTCGAACATCTCGGGAGTTGCGTCGATCGTATTATCGATCACACGGTTAAGCATGTTTTCAAACGACCAGGCAAATTCACCGACATCAACAGCACCGACCAGGCGGCCACTACCTTTCAAGGTATGAAAAGAGCGACGTAAATCTTTAAGCGTTTCTTCTTCATCAGGATTGTTCTGCCACTTTGGCAGTAACCTGGAAATATTGCCATATTCTTCTTCCGCCTCTTCTAAAAATATCTCGACAATCTCATCATCGAGCTCATCAGCTATCGTTCCTGTTTGGGTTTCAGAAGAAACGGGTTCAGCGGCAACAGGTTCTGGTTCAGGGGGCGGTGCAGGTTCTTCTTTAGCTTCTACAGCCGGAAGATTAAACTCCTGAGAAATACTGCCTTCGACGTGCGGCTCCTCCGCACTATAGACTTCCTGTACATCATCACTGACAGCATCTGGCGACATTGCATCTTCGGCCTGGTCATAGCCTTCAAGACTAAACTCGCCGGATAGCTCGGATTCATCCTGCATTGAAGAGATATCAATTTCCGGCTCGGTGTCTTCTGGAGATAAATCGAGCTCCATGCCTGCTTCACCGGTTTCGTCATCCGGCGCAACCATATCTATGAGTGTTTTCTCTTCCTCACCTTCAATGTCTGGCGACTGGAGATCGACTAAAGTTGCTTCCTCATCAGGACTTTCTGCCTGTGTTGCTACTTTAGTTTCAGCTTCAGCACGAGCAGTTTCATCACCGACCACAATACCGAGCTCTGTCAGACTGTTCTCAGCAACATCCAGTATCGCCGTTGGATGTCCCCAGCTCTCGGTCAATGACTCAAGATAGTACTCGACACTACTGATGGCATCCGCAAGCAGATCTAAGGTATGCGATTCTGGACGTTTGGAATTGTTTAATATGCTTGTTTGCACATATTTCGAAGCACTATGAAGGATACTCGATGCTCGATTGAGGGTAAGCATTGAGAGTGAACCGCGAATACGATCCAACAGGCCCGGCACTTCCTGCAACACATCGATATTCTTTGGCATCCTGCTGTAATCGTTGAACGAGTCCTTGACCTTGGCGAGATCAACTTTGACCTCATCAACCACACGCCTGACCAGTTTACGTTGCTCAGGATCACCAAACTGGCTGATGATTGAGTCTTCAGACGGTACACCTTCTGTGGGCCGTTCTTCAACCGGTGCATGGGTCGGCTCACTCAAGGCACTTTCTATAGTAAGTAAGGCACCGGCCACGTCCATTAGTATCGGATCTTCAATCGCTCGCTCACCATTACCCATCTCCCTGATGATCGCAACCTGATCCTGTAACACCATGCGTTGATCACCAAAGCCCAGCATATCGAGGGTATCACCCATCTGTACCAGTTTGTCAGACAGTTCCAGTAATGTTTGCGGATCACGATCCTCGGCAGCACGTACAAACACATCGAGATTGTCTTTGACCTGGGTAAGGTCCTCGAGCAATACAGAAGAAACCGTCTTCATTAGCGCTGCGTTGGGCGCAGATAGATCCGCGCGTGCCCGTTCCAGCGTCTCAGTATCTGGAATCAATTCAGATAAGTGGAAAGCATCTTTCAGTTCTCTAACGCGATCCCCTTGTGAACGGGAACTGGCGACATAGTATAGAAGGTTCTTTAATAGCTCCCTGGGTGGCTCGCTGGATAATGCAAACTCTCCGTCATCGATAATCTTTTTAAACTGTCGATCGACCTGCCCCATCAACAGTTTGACTGCGACAGAAGATTCAATTCCCTGATCTTTCAACGCTTCAGCAACACCACTTGCAGCCCATAAAACTCTGCTGGTATCTGGATCATTCGCAGCGGGTCTGAGTTTCTCGATGACTGCACTAAGACGGTTAATCCCTTTACTGACATCCTTATCCCGGAACCAGTCAAGTAAGCCGATGTGGTAATGATGGCGCATCTTGCGTGCCAGATCATCAATCGACTCATTCGAGGCTACCATTGGCGGAGGGGCATCCACCCCGAGGTCAGGTGAGAACAGGGCACTCTCAGAAAGCAGTGCCGCACTGCGTGACGCACGTAAATCATTTAAAATTGGTAACAGAACAATGGGGTAGTCTGATTGCCCTGTCTGAAGTTTTTCCAGATAATCAGGCAGCTGCATCATGCCCCGCATCATGGCTTCATAGGCATCATCAGGATTCTTAACCTGCTTTTCGATCAATGCCTGGGCCAGGACTTCCAACTCCTGAGCCAACATGCCCGCACCATAAAGTTCAACCATTTGTAATGTACCGTAAACCTGGTGCAGGTAATTGAGGCAGAACCTTAATTGCGATTCATCATCCGGTGATTCCACATAGGCTTCCAGCGCCTTACGTGCGTTATCCATGGTTGAGTCAATTTCAGATTTGACCCAACTCAAGGTATGTCCGTCGATTCGATTAGCCTGTGACATCTAGTTCTTCACCTCATCGTTCTCTGGACAACGCTGAAACGCTAATGTGGATTGATAATTAATGAGTTCTAGCTGCGGATGTGTCCAGCCAAACACTTCACCGGCACCAAGCACCAGGATTCCACCAGGTTTTAAACGTGTTGCGAGGTGATCAAGGATCAGATTCCGCAATTCACGTTTGAAATAAATCAGTACATTCTGGCAAAGAATAATATCCAGCATACCGGTAGGCTGTTGCGCCAGATCTAACAGGTTAATCTGGGTAAAACAGACTTTTTGTTTCAAACTGGAACGAACCTGCACATGTTCTTCATCAACCTTTTCCAGGTAGGCTTTAGCAATGTGTTCAGGTACATTTTTAATTCTACGCTGGTGATACATAGCATCACGCCCGGTTTGCAATGCCGCACGGCTTACATCTGATGCCGTTACACCATAATAAAACCCGGGATGCTTCAAAAAGAAATAATCCATGAGCATCGCCAGCGAATAGGGCTCTTCCCCAGTGGCACAACCTACACTCCACGCATGAACGGTATACGGTGGCTGTTTTAATTCGACGAGTTCAGCAAGATACTTATCATGGATAAGATCTAGAGAATGGCTGTCCCGGAAAAATCGCGTTTCATGTACGGTGAGTCGATCGACCAGGGTCTCCCATTCAACCTGCCCCCGTGAACCATCAAGGATTAAATTAAAATAAGCCTGGTAATCTGGGCACTGCACTTCGCGCATACGCGAGTGAAGATTGGTAAGCAGAAAAGTCTTGCGCGATTCGGGTAAAGCTATACCCGTACGCTTTTCCAGTAACTCCACCCACTGCTGGAACAACAGATCCTCCATAGGTGGAATTTCTGTGTACTCCCAGGGAGCTTGCATTTGCGCATGTTCGCGTATGGCCACCAACGCCATTCACCTCACTACCGTCAGACCGGCAGCTTAAAGCCTGCAACTGAACGACGCAGTTCATTCGCCAGTTCAGCCAGGTTACCAATTGATGCAGCTGTTTCATTGGTACCCGCAGAAGTCTGGGTCGTGATTTCCTGAATGACGTTCATGGTGTCAGAAATATTATTTGCCGCACTGGCCTGTTGCTTTGCAGAATCCGAAATGTTCGTAATCAGTTCTGCCAGGTGCTTGGACACGTTCTCGATTTGTTCCAGGGCCTCACCCGCGTTTTGTGCAAGTTGCGCACCCTGTACCACACCCGCGGTACTGGATTCCATTGAAGATACCGCTTCCTTGGTATCCGATTGAATACCTTTCACCAGTGCTTCAATCTGCTTGGTCGCATCGGCTGAACGTTCCGCCAGTCGTTGTACTTCGTCGGCAACCACCGCGAAACCTCGACCAGCTTCACCGGCCATCGCCGCCTGAATCGCCGCGTTCAAGGCCAGGATGTTGGTTTGCTCGGCAATATCGTTAATCAATTCAACGATATCCCCAATTTCCTGGGAGGATTCACCCAGTCGCTTAATCCGTTTTGAAGTTTCCTGAATTTGCTCACGAATACTGTCCATACCGTGAATCGTGCGTTGCACCGCCTCGTTACCACGTACCGCAATATCAACCGAGCGGGTTGCTTCGTCGGCCAGCTCACCGGCGTGTGATGATACCGCTTCAATCGACACCGCCATTTCATTAATCGCCGATGAAGCACCCGTGATCTGTTGTGCCTGATGATCAGAAGCCTCGGCAAGGTGCATCGCCGTTGCCTGTGATTGTTGCGCCGCTGATGATACCTGTTGAGTGGTTTCGTTAATCGCCTGAACCAGGTTACGCAAGGCGTCGATCGCATAGTTGATAGAGTCCGCGATCGCACCGGTAATGTCCTCAGTTACCGTCGCATGTACAGTCAGGTCACCATCCGCCAGGTCACCCATTTCATCCAGCAGGCGCAGAATCGCTTCCTGGTTACGCTTATTGGTTTCTTCCGTGGAACGACGCTGTGATTCGGTATAGACCAGGGTCTGTTTCTGGTCACGCCAGTAGATAAATACAAACAGAACAATGAAAATCACCGTTGCCACACCAAAGCCGATGGCAGCCCAGAAATCCAGGCGACCCGATATACTGTTCTGATAGGCTTCACCTACTGCTTCAATATCCGCAAGAACTGCAGATGAGTTTGTCAGTACCTCTTCCGCCGCACCAGAGACCTGGAACATCTCAGGCGAACGATCCAGGATCGCACCCACCTGATTGCGAATCTGGTTAAACTGTTTTTGTACAAGTTGCAGCTTAGCCCGTTCGTTTGGATTGGTTATCTTCTTGATTCGTTTGGCAGGGTTTCCGCGCAACATGGACTGGATGACCGAACCGAACAACGCTGCGTCACGACCGAAGCGGTCCGCGGCCGTCACCGCATCCTCACCACCTTCCAGTACCAGGGATACGTTACTCGAAATACGCTGGGTCAACATCAGCTGGCGCGTCGCAATATAGACCTGGTCAGCAGAGGCACCCTGACGGGTCATGGTCGCGACCACCTCATCAGACAGGGCTAGCAGGGTCGGAATCTGTTCATTAATACCGTTGATGTAAGAACGCATCGATGTCACAACTTCCCGGCGCTGCAGGATAGTATCAATGTTCTGGCCGTATGCTTTCCAGTCTTTATTCAGATTTTGAACAGCAGGGAGATTACTGGTCTTGTTCATCTGGAATTGCAAGATTTCCTTGAACTTACTGTAAGCGTTTTGAAGGGCAGGAAATGCATCCAGTCGTCCACGCGCCGCCTGTGAAGCCAGTTTCGCAATCTCTTGTGATAAAACTCGCTGATCACCCAGTCGTTGAACATAAACCTGGTCAGCACTGGCCTGTTGTGCATTTGAATAGAAGAAGTAACCCAATCCCGCCAGCGACACAAACACAAGCAAGAGGACGATTACTCTGATACCGCCCGCACTAAAGGCCTGTCCGTCAGTCGTTGTTACTCTCATTATTGACTCCTAGCGTACTCAGTACATAAAATTAATTATTTTGTTATATCCAACAAAACAGAACCACGTTTAGCTGTTTTGCACTTAAACCTACAGTCTTGCTGCTACTTCCATAAAGCGTTTGTGGTTGATCAGTTTTTCCATGTTGAAGACACCCCATTGGGTGTTGCCCTGCTTGTAACCACCTATCACAAAATCACGATAAGCCTCAGGCAATGTCGATAAACCACCAAGCCGTTCTTCATCAAAAAAGTGTCGTAACCCCATCGCTTCATCAACCATCAGTCCGACTGAAATATTCTCATGCTGGACCATTAATACTCGCGTCCTTCGTTCCAGCTCTGTTTGGACACCTTCAATAAAATCGCGCAAGTCCATTACCGGCAGTAATGAACCACGCATATTGGCAACCCCCTTAACCCAGCGTTTCGCATGCGGCAAACGGGTCAATGCTGGATAAACAAGGATTTCGCCTACTTCTCCCAGTGACGAAACCAGCAACAATTCACCAACTCTAAATCCTATTCCCGACCAGGTTCTGCGAACCTCTACCTGTTGAGGTAAACCTAGTGCACGGTTCCGACTACGGGCCTCAATATCCTTAATTAGCGCATAGGGCGTTGTACTCTCCACAGGCTTTCTCTTACTTCCTTACAGTACTGCAGTTACTTTTGCGAGCAGATCATTGCTATCAACGGGTTTGGTTATGTAATCTTTGGCACCCTGACGCAAGCCCCAGACACGATCGGTTTCCTGGTCTTTCGTTGTTACGATCAGAATTGGAATATGTTGTGTTTCCGGGTCTTTGGTTAAAGCTCTGGTTGCCTGAAAGCCATTCATACCTGGCATGACCACGTCCATCAAAATCACATCAGGTTTTGCCGCTTTAGCTTGCTTTATTCCATCTTCAGCGTTATCAGCAGAGCTGACAGAGTGACCGCCTTGTTCAAGTATGCCTTTGAGTACATGGACCTCAGTCGGCGAATCATCGACAATCAACACATTTGCCATGCTTTTTGCTCCTTAACTTAATTTTAAGTTTATTCAGTTTGTTCGTTACGACCTGGCAACATGCTTCTTGATGGCGCCAAGTAATTCTTCTTTGGTAAAGGGTTTGGTTAAATACTGCTCCGACCCAACAATCCGCCCGCGAGCACGATCGAATAATCCATCTTTACTGGATAACATAATGACGGGCGTTGTTTTGAATACTTTATTATTTTTTATGAGCGCTGTTGTCTGATAGCCATCAAGTCGCGGCATCATGATATCGACGAAAATAATATTGGGACGATGGTCAGCAATCTTTGCTAACGCCTCAAAACCATCTGTCGCGGTGATCACCTCACAACCGACTTTCTTAAGCAACGTCTCAGCCGTACGTCGGATGGTCTTCGAATCATCGATGACCATCACTTTTAGGCCTTGAAATTCATCATCCATAGCCTTCTCTGCTAACACTCGTGGTTATCCTTGTAAAAATGAATTATGTAAGAGCTAGAGCTTGATTAGTCCCACCTGGCCCACGGCTGCACAGTCTGTTAAGCCATGGTTATTAAATAGTTATATATCAATATTTAACATAGATTTGAAAAACAATCCATAAGTATCCATATTATATAGGATATTTGCTATTAGTAACCTGTCAAGCTAACTCCTTAAATAAACCCTACTGCTCAATAATTGAGCACCCTACAGCCTTGTTAGCTTCCTGCCATGCCCACATGGTGTAGACTAATACTAGCCAACCGAAGAGAAAGTACCCAGTTTATGAGCGTTGAACATCTGCATGCTGTACCACATCTAACAACGGCCCTGTCTGGCCCCTTACGCCATCTTGAGTCTCATTTACTCGAACACCAGTCCGAGATTGAGACCTGGCTTCGGAGCCAGTGGTTACAAACGCCAGCACCCTTTTACGCCTCTGTCGACCTGCGAAATGCGGGCTTCAAGCTGGCGCCGGTGGATACCAATCTCTTCCCTGCGGGTTTCAATAATCTCAATCCTGCCTTTATGCCTTTATGCATCCAGGCCATGCAGTCCGCAATAGAACGAATCTGTCCCGACGCGGCGAAGATTATTCTCGTCCCTGAGAGTCATACACGAAATCTCTTCTACTTAGAGAATATCGCCACTTTGCAGAATATCATTAGCCAGGCAGGCTTCGAGGTACGTATCGGCTCATTGATCCCGGATCTTGAAGAAAACACACAATTCCTGTTGCCATCGGGCCGGGAAATCAAAATGTCACCGTTGAAGCGGCAAGAAGGAAAGTTAGTACTTACTGACTTCGATCCGTGCGTGATATTGCTCAATAATGACCTGTCAGCGGGTGTCCCTGACGACTTCAAGGGCACCGAGCAGAAGATTGTGCCCCCGCTGGATTTGAGCTGGGCGGCCAGACTCAAATCCGAACATTTTGCCCACTATAAGATTGTTGCTGAGGAGTTTGCAAAGTTGGTGGAAATCGACCCCTGGCTGATTAATCCTCTGGCACGCAATTGTGGCGAAATCAATTTCATGAAACGCGAAGGGGAAGACTGCCTGAAAAAGAATATCACCAAGCTATTCAGTGATATCCAGGCTAAATACGATGAATACGGGATCACCGAAAAACCGTTTGTCATCGTCAAGGCGGATGCCGGCACTTATGGGATGGGGATCATGACCGTCCACAGCGCTGATGAGATGTTGGAACTCAACCGCAAGCAACGCACCAAGATGTCGGCCACCAAGAGTGGCAAGAGCGTCACCAAGGTGATCATGCAGGAAGGAGTCTACACCTTCGAGAAGTGGGGTGATGAGCAAGCGGTTGCCGAGCCCGTCGTCTATATGATCGACCACTTTGTGGTGGGCGGCTTCTATCGCGTCCATACTGAAAAAGGCATTAACGAAAGCCTCAATGCCCCAGGCATGCATTTCCAACCGCTGGCATTCGCAGAACCCTGTAACCAGCCGGACTCCAGCAAAGCCCCGGATGCCAACCCCAACCGCTTTTATGCCTATGGTGTGATTGCCCGCCTTGCATTACTCGCAGCTGCACGAGAATATGCTCAATCCAAAAACTAGCATAACAAGTTAACACCAAGAGCAGGCTGATGATTAAACTGGGCGTGGTGATGGATCCAATCGGGTCTATTAATATAAAAAAAGACAGCAGCTTTGCCATGCTACTCGAGGCACAGCAACGCGACTATTCACTCTTTTATCTCGAACAGCCTGATATGTACTTCGCAGGCCCACAGGCCCGAGCTACGGTTCGTCCCCTGAAGGTTAAAGACGATCCACAAAGCTGGTTTGAACTGGGCGAAACCAAGGATATCGCCCTGGCGGAGCTCGATGTCATCCTGATGCGCAAGGACCCGCCATTCAATATGGATTACATCTATTCGACCTATTTGCTGGAAGCCGCTGAACAACAGGGAACCCTGATCGTGAATAAACCCGCCAG
>JASFLV010000108.1:0-9102 GCA_050117915.1 Thioalkalispiraceae bacterium
GTTTCATTAACGCCATAGTCAACAAAGCAATCGTCACCTGTTCGCCAGTAGAAACGAGCACGTCATACTCACGGGCATTGGGACTTTCATCGATTTGCCTGGCCAGATCAATCAGGCGGTTGGTTTCGCCTGACATGGCGGAGACCACCACGAGAACCTGGTGTCCGGCTTGCTGACAGGCAATCACCTTGTTTGCGACGCCTTCGATTTTCTCGATGGAGCCGACAGAGGTGCCGCCATATTTTTGTACAATCAATGCCATATTACTGAATTATTTTAAAAAAGCCGCGCTTAAAAAGGCGGTGATTAAACACTAATTAGGGATGAATTGAAAGGGTTTAGCTTTGCTAAGTGGTTTACAACCAGCAGAAAGGGGGGGTGACTTAGACCCCGAGCCGCGATTTCACCCAGTCAGGCACCGAGGCCAGTGCACCCTCCAGGGCTGCGGGATCGTTACCCCCTGCCTGTGCCATATCAGGACGGCCCCCACCTTTGCCACCCACTTGCTGGGCAACCGCATTGACCAGTTCACCAGCCTTAATCTGTTTAGTCTCATCTTTGGTGACACCCGCAACCAGGTTGATCTTGTCACCTTCTACTGAGGCCAGCACCACGGCTGCACTGCCCAGTTTATTTTTGAGCTGATCCATGGTCGACATCAGGGTCTTGCGATCCGCGCCCTCGAGTTTTGCCGCCAGGACTTTGATGCCATTGATATCCTGGGCCTGTGCAGCCAGATCACTACCCGCACTGGAGGCCAGCTTGGATTTTAGCTGTTGCATTTCCTTTTCCAGTTGCTTGTTGCGATCCGCAAGCTGTTTGACCTTATTAAGCGCATCGTCACGACTACCTTTGACGACCTCGGCAATCTTATCGAGTTGTTGCTCCTGGCTTTCAAACCAGTTTAATGCAGCCTTTGCGGTAACCGCCTCGATACGACGCACTCCAGCAGCAATACCGGTTTCGTTTATGATTTTGAACAGCCCAATATCGCCAGTACGGTTAACATGGGTACCGCCACAAAGTTCAACAGAGAAATCACTCATTCTCAGCACGCGCACTGTGTCACCATATTTTTCACCGAACAAGGCCATTGCCCCACTCTGCTTGGCCTCCTCCTGTGACATCAGCCTGGTTTCCACTTCGTGGTTCTGGCGAATCTGATCATTGACTATCTCTTCGATGGTCTTGAGTTGTTCATCTGTTACCGGTTCAAAGTGAGAAAAATCAAAACGCAGACGCTCGGCATCCACTAACGAACCTTTCTGCTGGACATGATCCCCCAGCACTTTACGCAAGGCAGCATGTAATAAATGCGTCGCCGAGTGATTGTATTTGATACTTTGGCGCCGCTGTGCGTCTATCTGGGCTGTCAGGTTATCACCCACTTCGATCTTGCCTTCACGCACTGTACCCAAATGACCGAATACATCATTGCCCTGCTTTTGTGTATCCTGCACATCGAACTGACCACGCTTGCCCGAAAGTATGCCGGTATCACCAACCTGACCACCGGACTCTGCATAAAAAGGTGTTTTGTTAAGGATCACCATGCCAGCCTCGCCGGCATTCAGGACACTGGCGGTAGCACCTTCTTTATATATAGCGATCACTTCACCGGCATCTTCGCTATGTTCGTAGCCGGTGAAATCAGTGGCCGTCTTGATATCGATACTTTTGGAGTAGTCAACATTGAAACTGCCCGTGGCCTGTGAGCGTTTCTTTTGTTCTTCCATCGCCCGGTCAAAACCAGTCTGATCAATTTCCAGTTGACGTTCACGAGCAACATCGGCGGTCAAATCAGCCGGAAAGCCATAGGTGTCATAGAGTTTGAACACGACTGCACCGGGGATCTGCTTGCCTTTTAAATTCGCGATGGCCTCTTCAAGAATCTGCATACCCTGTTCCAGAGTCTCGGCAAAACGCTCTTCTTCCTGGAGCAGGACCCTGACGATCATATCTTTATTGTTACTCAATTCCGGATAGGCTGCGCCCATTTCGGTTTCGAGTGCCTCAACCAGCTTATGAAAGAAAGGCTGTTTCATCCCTAACTTGTGACCATGGCGAATAGCACGACGAATAATCCGCCGCAGTACATAACCCCGTCCCTCATTAGCAGGCACGACACCATCACAGATCAGAAACGCACAAGAGCGTATATGATCGGCAATCACTTTAAGTGAATTATTCTCGAGATCTTTTGTGTTGGTCGCCTGGGCTGAAGCCTTGATTAGATTTACAAACAGATCGATTTCGTAATTGGAATGCACGTTCTGCATGACTGCAGCGAGGCGCTCCAGTCCCATCCCGGTATCTACCGAGGGTTTCGGCAACGGCGACATCTTGCCATCTTTATCGCGGTTATATTGCATGAAAACGAGATTCCAGATCTCAATATAACGGTCCCCGTCTTCTTCGGGTGTACCGGGCGGACCACCTGCTACATCAGGCCCATGATCATAAAAGATTTCTGTACAGGGCCCACAGGGGCCGGTATCCCCCATGGACCAGAAGTTATCGCTCTCGTATTGTTTACCACCCTGCTTGTCACCGATACGGGTAAAGCGGTCTTGGTTAACACCGATCTCTTTTAACCAGATATCTGCCGCTTCATCATCATCTTTGTAAACTGTTACCCAGAGTTTCTCGGCGGGAATCTGCATGGTCTCGGTCAAAAACTCCCAGGCATACTTGATCGCATCCTGTTTGAAATAATCACCAAAACTGAAATTCCCCAGCATTTCAAAGAAAGTATGATGTCGCGCGGTATAGCCCACGTTCTCGAGGTCATTATGTTTACCGCCGGCGCGCACACAACGTTGGGAGCTGGTGGCCCGCGAATAAGAGCGTTTATCCAGACCAAGAAACACATCCTTGAACTGCACCATCCCGGCATTGGTAAATAAAAGTGTCGGATCATTGCCGGGCACCAACGGGCTAGAAGGTACAATTTCATGACCTCGGTCAGCAAAATACTGCAGGAAGGCTGTTCGGATGTCCGCGCTTTTCATACCACTATCTTAAATGTGAACCAGCGCAAGATTATATATTACTTTGGTGAAAGGTCAGCACCTTATTATTAATAAGTGACTGATTTATCCATACAAAACGACAGTTTGACCCGCGCCTATGCTTTGTCAGGCATCCCCTGTCTTGAGCACGGCTGAAATCTGCTCATGGGTAAAACCCCGGTATTCAAGAAATTTGGCCTGTTTCATTTGTTGCTGAAAGTCATCGGGTAGCGCTTCACCAAATTTTTTCAATTTAACCTCCAGAGCTGACTCTTTCCAGGCGTCGTCACGCTCATTAAGATATTCATCGACAAGGCCTTCTGCCAACTGATGCTGTTGTAACTCCAGACGTATACGTTTAGGTCCTTTGCCTCGCTGTCGGTGACTGTTGACGAAACTCTCTACAAAACGTGCATCGGACTGTAAGTTTTGTGCAGCGAGTTGTTCGATCGCCCGTTCAATATCTTCAGTCGCATGCCCCTTCTGGCTTAGCTTACGTCGCAGTTCATGTTGACTATGCTCGCGGGCAGCCAGCAAGCGCATGGCCCCCGCGAGTACATTGCTTAACCCGTCTGAATTGCCTGTCACTGACATAGGCTTTATTCAGCAGGCTCTTCTGCCAGGTCATCACCCGCGGCTTTATCTAGCGGGACAACATTGTTGGCGCGTTCAGGCAACAACTCAGCACGAATTTGTGCCTCGATCTCTTCTGCCATCTCGGGATTTTCCTTAAGGAAGTTACGCACGTTGTCTTTACCCTGGCCAATCCGATCGCCGTTATAGCTGTACCAGGCACCGGCTTTGTCGATAATATCCATCTTCACACCCACATCAATGATCTCACCTTCGCGAGAAATGCCTTCGTTATACAGAATATCGAACTCAGTCTGTTTGAACGGCGGTGCGACCTTGTTCTTGACGATCTTCACGCGGGTCTCGTTACCGACCACTTCATCACCGCGCTTAATGGCACCAATCCGGCGGATATCCAGGCGGACCGATGAATAGAATTTCAGTGCGTTGCCACCCGTCGTGGTTTCGGGGTTACCAAACATCACACCGATCTTCATCCGGATCTGGTTGATAAAGATCACCATCGTATTAGAGCGTTTGATATTACCAGTGAGTTTACGTAAGGCCTGTGACATCAGGCGGGCCTGCAGCCCCATGTGTGAATCACCCATATCGCCTTCGATTTCCGCCTTGGGCGTCAATGCTGCAACCGAGTCAATCACCACCACATCAACAGCACTGGAACGGACCAGCATGTCAGTGATCTCCAGGGCCTGCTCACCGGTATCCGGTTGCGAGACCAGCAGGTCATCCACATCCACACCCAGCTTTTCCGCATACTGGGGATCCAGGGCATGCTCGGCATCGATAAAGGCTGCGGTACCCCCAGCCTTCTGGCACTCCGCAATCACCTGCAGGGTCAGGGTGGTCTTACCAGACGATTCCGGTCCATAGATTTCAATTACGCGTCCCTTGGGCAGACCGCCAATCCCCAGCGCCACATCCAGTCCCAGTGAACCGGTCGAGATCGCTTCGATATCCCGCGGGGCATCATTGTCGCCCATCCGCATGACTGAGCCTTTGCCAAATTGCTTTTCAATCTGACCCAGGGCGGCGCTTAGTGCCTTTTTCTTTTCGTCTGTTGCCATCTTCTTTCCTCCTGCTGAAAGCTACTGCGCTCGACTCTACCGCGTTAAAATTCTGCTCAAAATGCTCATTTACTCAGATGTAAACTCCGCTTTCTCGCCGAATTTTGCCTTGTCTTGCCTTCGCTCGTAACGCTTTCAGATTTTGATAAGTAAATTAGTTTCGCGATATTTCGTTACTAGCTGGGACTAACATTAGGCGATATATTTCATGATGTCAATATTTTTTATCACCTCTATATTTTTTATTATCTAGTAAATTCTAGCTGGTATTGATCATGCTGAGCTATAATCACCAGCAGAATTCGAGGATTTAGGCTAACTGAATGACTAATAAGGAAAAAATGAAGCTGGATGTGAAATGGGCGAGCCGCCAGCGCCTCGAATATATCGAGATCATGGCCTATTACACTGGCCTCATCAGCCGCTCTGAGGTTGCAGAGGCCTTTGGCATCTCCGATGCCGCGGCCACCAAGGACCTCAAACTCTACAATGACCTGGCACCGGACAACCTGATCTATAAACACAGTATGTTTGGCTTTGTCCCTGCAGCCGGCTTTACAGCGTTATTTGCCGATCTTTCCCCGAACCGGATACTGCCAATGATGGCCAACAACCTGGCCGCCGCTGGCGGTCCCTATGGCAATACAGCCATCTATGGTATCAGCCTGGAAGCCCTGCCCCTGCCGTCCCGGTTGCCGAGCAAGGAAGTCCTGGCCCAGATTACTCGAGCTATTCGTGGACACTCCAAGCTCTCGGTTAGCTATCGCTCACTGTCTGACCGTGATAGTAATCAGCAACGGATTCTGGAACCCCACTCGCTGGTCAACACTGGTCTACGCTGGCATGTGCGTGCCTACAGTGAAGAAACCTATGACTTTCGGGACTTTGTTCTGTCTCGTTTCGCCGAGGCTCAGTGCTTGGAAGAACTGGCTGAATCCAATCTGCAATATGATGACGACTGGGTAGAAAGTGTCGTACTGGAACTCAGCCCCCATCCGAAGCTGGCCGAAAGGAAACAGGCCAGCCTGTTGCAGGATTACGCTGCAACAGATGGCAAGATCGTCATTAACGTAAGGCGTGCCTTGATCGCCTATGTCTTGCAGCGCCTCACCGTCGATACCACCCGGGATCACTCTTTGAATCCTAATGCCTATCAACTGGTGTTACTGAATCGCGACGAAATCGAACCGTTTGCCGCCTGGGTCTTTCAATAGTTATTGATCGAGTGGCCAACGCTTAATGACCTGGTAAATCGCACCCTTTTTATCGGTCACCGATTCAACCAGGACAAATTCAGTTACCGGCCATTGGATTGCGTTAAACTCGTTTACCTCTAATCCTTTATTCGCCTTGCGTAACAGGGTCATGTGCGGGATAAACGTCTTGAAATCCGTTTGATAGCCACAGACAGCCAACTGTTTGTTAAGTTGTTCTAGCAGACTGGTTAAAGCCGACGGACAACCTTCACTACCCAACCAGACCACCCTGGCACGTTTAAAAAAACCAAGTTTAGTCAGCTGCAGTTCAAAATGATCGGCATGAACCTGAGCGGCCTGTTCGATGACACATTGTTTTGTATCTGGAGAGACATTACCTAAAAAGGCAAGAGTAATATGCCAGTTATGCAGCGGGACTTTTTTTGCCGGGTGTTTTTTTATCCATGGCTGAATCTGCTGATCGATCTCAGTACGTACGGCATCACTCGGCCACAGGGCAAAAAACAGTCGGTGGCGTTCTTCATTCTCTTCCATTTTCAAATAATAATTGATGCTCGATTAATTGAAAACGAAGATGTTTTATAAGATGACAATCCGTTACTGGAAAGTTAACTCGGAAAAGAAGTCGTTTAAGATGATTATTTAAGGCAATGTTTGATCACACCCAGTGCTGCGCTCTGCACGGCCTGACGGCGAACCTGTTCACGATTACCCTGAAAGTGATAACACTCACTATGAACGAAATCGTTCGCCCCGGCCCAGGCGAGCCAGACAGTCCCCAATGGCTTGTCATGGCTCGCACCGCCGGGACCGGCAATACCAGTGATCGCCACACTGTAGTCGGCATGGCTATGGGCGATCACGCCACGCGCCATCTCCAGTGCAGTGGCCTCACTGACAGCGCCATTCTCGGCCAGGGTCTCTTCCGATACACCAAGCAACTCATGTTTGGCCTGGTTGGTATAGGTGATAAAGCCGCGATCAAACCAGTGAGAACTGCCCTTCACATCCGTGAGAATCTTGCCTAACCAGCCGCCGGTACACGACTCGGCGATCGCCAGCCAGCTGCCCTGATCAGTCAAGCGCCGCCCCAGTTGGTAGGCAACTTCGTAAAGTTCATCATCATCAGGTACGCTGGTCATATTGAAATTCCGACTAAATGTTCTTAAATACTAAGACTAGTTTAATAGCACTGGCAATCACCTCCCCCAAGACTTGGACTGTATGCAGATAAACACCCACCATAACCTTCCTATTATTGCGGGATATGATCGAGCTCAGCAACAACGTCGCCACCGACCTGACCCGGAAGCTGTAGACCAAACACGCAGTGAACCGATCAGAGAGCAACTTATTGTTTCCCAGTACAGTAGCGCGACCCTGGATGCACAACGAGTGCGCCAGACGGTGGATGCACAACCTATGTTTAATCAGCAATTGTCCCAGCCTGGAGAAATGGCGCGGCGGACTTATCAGGTTGTTGCCCTGGCTGGCGAAGCGGAATTGACCAACCGGCTGGATGTCTTTGTTTAACCTGTTGTTGGTTAATCGAGCGTTTCCCTTATTACTGCACCAATCTCGTAGCCCTGCCCACGCCGTTGTTTTTCCATCCTGACAACCTGGACCCGGGCATGTAATGGGGGCGTCAGGTCATTACCGGGCTCGACCCGGATTTCCAGTTCCGAGCTTAACGGCACCCCCTTCTCGGCAATGAACATCAGACCACGTCCACTGATATTCTCCAGCTGTCCGACATCCTCTTCCTCAACATCCATATCCGTCATTTTATAGTAGATGGCACATTCGACCTTGACCCGGCGGTAACTGCGTTTTTCAGTGTAATCCGTCATTATTATCTCCACACAACACCCGCTTAACTAGATAGCAAGCCAGTGGAGATAAGGCAAGTTTTTCTTTTTTTTTCAGGCTCATGGCTACATTGCTTGCGAAGATTTCGATACACTGTGAGCAATGACACAACTGGATCAGCCAACCAAACATACCCCAATGATGCAGCAGTATCTGGGCATCAAGGCTGAACATCCCTCCACGTTATTGTTCTATCGCATGGGCGATTTCTATGAGTTGTTTTTCGATGACGCCGAACACGCCGCCAAGCTGTTGAATATCACCTTAACCCATCGCGGCCAGTCAGCCGGGAAACCAATCCCAATGGCCGGGGTACCCTATCATGCCGTAGATAGTTACCTGGCGAGGTTACTCAAACTTGGTGAGTCCATTGCTATCTGTGAACAGATTGGTGATCCGGCAAAGTCAAAAGGCCCAGTCGAACGCAAAGTCGTGCGCATTGTTACCCCAGGTACGGTCACCGATGAGGCCCTGCTCGAAAATAAAAATGAAAACGCCTTATTGAGTATTCTCACTGAAGGCCAGCGACATGGTATTGCCATCCTGGATATGGCCAGCGGTCGTTTTAGTGTCAGCGAGGCGAACGATGATGAGGCCTTATTAGCAGAGCTGGAACGTCTGAAACCCGCCGAAGTGATTTACCCTGAACCTCTCGACTATGAATCAGATATAAAACGCTATGGGCGTTGGACCAGTACGACTGAAGCTCTGTTTAAAAAACGCGCGTCAAGCAAAAGTCTGTGTAGTCAGTTCAATATTGATGATATCTCGAATCTGGGCATCGATGATTTGCCACTGGCGATGCGTGCTGCGGGTGCCCTGTTAAGTTATGTCCATGAAACACAACGTGGTCAGACACCCCATATCCAGCTATTGCAAACTGAACAGCAAAACCAGTATGTGATCCTCGATGCAGCAACCCAACGCAACCTTGAAATAGAAACCAGTCAGCAAATTGATCCCAAACATAGTCTCTGTGGTGTCATGGATCAAACCGTCACGGCGATGGGAAGTCGTTTATTGCGCCGCTGGTTAAAACGTCCTTTGCGCGATAAAGCAATTATCGATAACCGGCAACAATCCATTCAGGCATTATTAACCGATTATCAGTATGAACAGGTACAGAATTTACTACGTGGTATCGGCGACATTGAACGTATCCTTTCCCGTGTCGCCTTAGGCAGTGCCCGGCCCCGCGATTTAACCCGCCTGGCACATGCACTCGGACTGCTCCCTGACTTAAACAGGCAGCTTGATAGCTTGTCTAACAATGGTCTCGCTTATCTGCAGCATGACCTGCAACCGTTTCCTGAACTGACCCGTCTGCTTGAACAGGCGATCATT
>JASFLV010000109.1:0-9099 GCA_050117915.1 Thioalkalispiraceae bacterium
ATCCTACAGAGGGAACCCTTTCGCGAGATTCGACGTGTTAATCTATGAGTGGAAACAGGACCCCCCTTATGAAATGCGAATCTGTCATAGCCCAGCTTGATGATTACCTGGATAACGAGTTATCTGCCCAGGAGCATGAGGCTATTGTTCAGCATCTACAGCAGTGTGAGTCATGTCAGACGGAGTTCCAGGCGACCCAGAACCTGCTGGAAGAACTAGGCAAACTGGATGTCCCCGCGCCACGTCCCGGCTATGAGGAACGGGTTTTGCGCTTCCTGCATGAAGACAGGCCACAGCAAAAACAACGGCACACTCCCCGTTCCATGCCAGTCTGGTTTGCGACCGGTTTTGTGACTGCCGCTCTGGCAATTTTTGCCGTGTTATTCATCTCCAATAGCCCGATCCTGGAACCGGATGCGCCAATGCCGGTGATGACGGTGGAACTGCAGCCCCTCCAGACCCGCAACGTCGATTTGGTATTCAGCAGTCCACGCGAAATTCACAATGCCTCGCTGCGTATTGAGTTACCCGAGGGGACAGAAATTGCTGGTTATCCCAATCAACAAAGCCTTGAATGGAAAACCAACCTGAAAAGCGGGACCAACCGCCTGTCATTGCCATTGATCATCAAACATAAAAGCGGTGGTAAACTGTTCGCAAGGATTAGCCACGGCGGACAAACCCGTACCTTTGAATTGAATGTGATTGCCTTGCCTGCATCATCACATTACCCAGGGACATTAGCTAGCTAAAAGGATTTTAGGAGCATTAAATGAAGAGACTGGTCATTACATTTACCACGACATTACTGCTAGGTTTGGCAAGCCCGGCAGTCTATGCAGACGACCGCCCTGACCTGTCAGATATCACCATGGACGTGATCCGACATGAGGATGCGCGTGAGATCACCAATGAGATCGAATTGCCGGAAAAACCCGAAGATCACCATGATCGCGATGCTGACGATAATCAAAGCTCCGAAGAGCAGGAAGAATCAACAGAGACTGAATCACCAGAAGAACAGGATGAAGTTGACGAACCGGATTCACCTGATGAGCCCGACGAAATCGATGAACCTGAAGAGCCTGAGTCACCGGAAGAGCCAGAAGAACCTGAAGAATATGAAAAGCCGGAGGACCATGAGTCCAGCAAGATGTAAGCGTAACTTTTCGCTAACAGGAATATACGTTAAGGTAATGGTCTGCTCTTTGAAGTAGACCATTTTTTTGTGCAGGAGTGATTTTTTTCCATGGTATTTCGTTCATTATTTATCGCCATGGTCTTCTTATACAATATTGCTGCAGTATCAGCCGATCAGTCTGTGCTGTTTGAGTCAGGCATGAAGGCCTTTCAACAGGGTCGCTACCAGCAAGCGATTGCGTATTTCAATCAGGCCAAAACCAGAGGCTACAATCAAATTGTAGTGGAATATAATCTGGGGGTCAGTCACTACAAACTGGGACAGTATCAACAGGCGGAACGCGCTTTTAGAAAAGCCCTGGCCAGCAAGGAACTCAAACAACTGGTCGAATATAATCTTGGCCTGGTCAAGTTAAAACAGAAACAAAAAAGAGAGGCCGTTGAATGGTTCAAGCAGGCCGCTGCCGACAAATCAACCCCAAAAGTCGCTGCGCTCGCTGAGCAAATGCTGGCCAGGTATCAGACCCGGACCAGGAAAAAAAACTTTCTGGATGGTGGTATTCACCTCGCCTACGGCCATGACAGTAACGTCACCCAGGCCACGACCGGCTCCCCTTCCCAACAGTCCGATGAGATTCTTGAGACCTATGCTTATTTAAATGTTCTATTTAAATATGCCGATGCGGGATTACACTACTATGCCCAGGACTTTGCTAACATCAATTCAAATGACTTCAGCCAAATCGGTGCCAAACTTGGTTTCCCCTTTAGACTGGATAAATGGCGAATCACTCCATCTTTAGGCTACATGCAAAATGAACTGGATAACGAGGATTACCAAAGCATTTATGATCTTCGTCTTGAAATGAAGCGCCGGATAGGTAAAGGCGACTATGTTCGCTTCCGTTACCGATTCAGTGATATTGTCTCTGAGAATTCCCTATATGATTACCTTGATGGTCTGCGTCATCAAGTCCGTGCTGACTATTACACTATCACGGAGCTTGGACGTTTTCGTTTTCGTTATGAATATGAGGTCAATGATCGTGAAAACACCCTGACGCGCAACTACTCACCAATACGGCACTCCCTCCGGATTCAACTGAAAAACTCTTTAACGACAAGATTCAGATTAAAAAACGAATTGATCGTCCGCAATAGCGTCTATGAGGCGGCACAGGGCTTCATCCGTGAAGACGATCGCATTCAATATCGGTTTAACCTGTATCACATTCCAACACCCGGGCTCGAACTAGGTGTGCGTTATCACTATACAGATAATGATTCGAACCTCGCTACTGAGGTCTTTAGCCGCAACGTTTCCCAACTTTATCTGAATTATTACTTTTAGATGGACTGTCGGGGACCACGTGGTTTCCAGGCAGGTGCGATCACATTGGGCATATCCGATCGTTTTAAGAGACGCGCCGGCCCAAGCGTCAGCTCTCCATAGCGCTGATTGATACTATCCACTGCACTATTCACCGCCTGCCGTTCGCTCTGATCTTCGTCAAACAATTCAAGCTGGCCATCCACCGGTCGTGGATCAAGCGCGGTAATATGAACTTGTGAAATACCTTCACCACGCCAGTGTTCATCAAGCATCTGCCGCGTTAAGGCACTAATGATCTTGCCATCGTTCGTCGGCATGGCTGTTCGATAAGTATCCCCTAACCAGCCATAGCGGGTTAATAACCCAATGGAAAAACTTTTGGCCTGTAACGAATGGCGTCGCAGACGTGTTGCGATCTTTTCACTCATATGTAAAAGGTACATCATCAACGTATCGGCGCTTTTTGTATCTGGCGGCATTACTTTGCCATGTCCTAGCGTCTTCGGTGCGGCAACACTGGTATGAATTTCTTCCGGATCCAGTCCCTGGCACATTAACCAGATACGCCTGCCTGGGTAGCCAAAGCGCTTACCTAATACCCCGATCGGCAGGCGCGCCATGTCCCCACAGGTATACACGCCTCGCGCGGCAAGAAAACGCCCGATGCCTTCGGCAATACCACATAATTTGGTAACCGGGACATCTTGCAAATAGACTTTGGCTTGCCAGGGGGGCAACACACCTACGCCATCCGGCTTATGGCACTTGGCGATATACTTCGCGG
Source organism: Thioalkalispiraceae bacterium (assembly GCA_050117915.1). Lineage (GTDB taxonomy): Bacteria > Pseudomonadota > Gammaproteobacteria > UBA6429 > Thiohalophilaceae > SZUA-24. The sequence continues at coordinate 3,258 of JASFLV010000109.1, forward strand.
TGGTTTTATCGCCGCTCACACCCACGGTACAGGGCAAACCGACTACCTGCATGATCAACTTTTTGCTCTGCCTGGCAATCGACTCAGGCGAACCCAAGAGCTTCTGACAATGCGTCACATCCAGAAAGGCCTCATCAACAGAAAATATTTCCAGGTCCGGACTGATGCCATCACGCAAAGCATCGGTCATGGTAGTCGCAATCTGGGCATACCGTTGTGGGCGTGCAGGACGTTGTATCAGGTTTGGACACAGCTGTTGGGCTTCCTTGATACGCATACCGGTATACACCCCTCTGGCACGAGCCTCATACGAGCAGGTAATAATACAGGTCCCGCGTAGTCCATTAGTGACTGCAACAGGTTGCTGGTGCAATGCAGGTTCATCCAGCTGTTCAATCGAGGCAAAGAATGCGTCCATATCGATAAAAACGATAGCACGCGGCCAGGGTTGTGTAGAAGGTTTTAGCGGTTGCATGATTATCAACAGTACTGTGCTGTCCGAACGGACTAACTATTGGAACAAAACCACATGGGCGTGGCAAGCAGAAAAAAATTGCTCAGAATACAAAGACTAAGTAGCAGGTAATAACCACAAAAAATATTCAGGCAGAAAAAACGGCATTGTCCTTGATTCAATAAAGACAACACCGTTAATTTCTGGTGTAACTAAAGTTTACTTTTTAATCTCGAGTAACTCGATGTCAAAGACCAGAGTTTCACCGGGACCAATTTTTGGACCTGCGCCCTTGTCACCATAGGCGTGTTGAGGCGGGATAACAACTTTCCACTTCGAACCGACAGGCATAAGCTGTAAAATTTCTGTCCAGCCGGCTATCACGCGATTAACAGGAAATTCTGCGGGGACACCACGCTGTACTGAACTATCAAATACCGTGCCGTCAACCAGGGTGCCATGATAGTGAACCTTAACCGTATCTGTTTCTTTGGGTTTTTCACCCTTGCCTTCTTTGATGACTTCGTATTGAACACCGCTGTTTAATTCTTTTACGCTCTTGCGTTTTTTATTGTTGGCACGAAATTTATCGCCCTCGGCCTTTTTCTTTGCCGACGCGGCCTGACGCTCAGCCGCCATTTTCTGGTTATATGCCAGGATCGCCGCCTGCATATCCTGCTGGCTGACCTTAAGTTGAGAACCAGCCAGTACATCAGCAATAGCCTGGCCAACCGCCTTGGCATCGAGATTAGTAATACCCTGTTGTTTTAGGCTATTACCCATCTGTACGCCCACCGCATAACTGAACCGCTCTTTTTCGGTCTTGTATTCTGATTCAGCAGCCGATGCTGAGAACGTCAGCGCTGAAAATACAGCGATAACTACCAACTTGTGTGTAAGATTTTTCACATTAATATCCTTTATTTGTTGCCAAATAGCTTTAATTTTAAATTTATATATATAGTATGCCTTATTCCCAGCATAAAATAACAACCTGAATCACATCTGAATGAAATACCACCAAACAGAAGTATTAAGCATCACCAAGACGCGCGGCATCTACGGGTGATGAGAGCCAGTTAATAATGTCACTCGCTACAACTTTCATAATGCGGTTTAACACAGAACATGAGCTTTTAAAACCGCCCCAAAAGCCACCGCCAGAGACGCGTCTTGCGGTGAAACTGGCGACCTTTTTGCCCTTGTCATAGAGGGTGCCTTTGACGGTTGCCGCCTTGCTATGCCCAATAAAAGCATTACCCCAACTACGCGCATTAGTAATTTCCATGACCAGGACTTTGCCGCTGCTATTTTTCGTGAGTTTTTCTGTTGTCTTTATATTCCCGGCTGCAGCTAGCATGAAATTTGGCAATGAGGTATTTAAATTACATTCGCTCCTGATGTTGCCCGGAATCGAACCATCTTCTGCATAGGGAACCTGCGCAGCAATAAGAATGACATCGCCAGCACTGGATGTTGGCGCTGTTGAACTCTGGCTTTCAGCTGTCGCTGCCTGGCTAGATGTTGAACTTGATGAAGCACTGGTTCGCTGTGATTCGGTGCTACTACTAGACTGATTATTTGAAGCACAAGCGACAGTGAAGAGACATAGAACAACAACGGTTATATATTTCATAAGCTTTACCCCCTTTAAGAAAAAAAATTAGTCATCCCGCGCCGGAATATCAAGCATAAAAACAAGCATAGCACTACCGTCAGGTAAATATCCATCGACCTTGCCAACCTGCCGAAAACCCTGGCTTCGATAAAATTCTACAGCCGATTTAAATGTGTTGTTTTCGTATGTTTCTATGAAAAGTTTCCGATAACCATCACGGGATGCCTTTTCCAGCATCTTTGATAATAGCCACTTTCCTGCTCCCTGTTTTTGATAACTCGGACTGACGGCAAACCAGGATAGCCAGACATTTTCTACCGGGCCCCATCGATAACGATGCAAACCTGTTATCCCGGCTATCTCTTCATTAAACTTTGCCAGATAAAATTCTCTGGCTGAATTAATTCCCTGCGCAAGACAACTAAAGTGAAAATCAAACGTTTGTTTCGCCCATTCAGCTTCATCTGAATTCATTGCAGCAGTGATCACAGATACAACCGCTTGCTGATGCTGCGGCAGCATTACAATATATTCCCAAGCATTGGTCTGCTGTTGTTTTCCCATGGCGGATCTTTATTCAATAACAGCTAGGTGATAACTGATTTACCTTGCAGATGGTAAAAGCAAATGCCTCGACGATCACAAATATTGACCAGGCCAGTAATATCACCAGCGATATTAGCATGACGCTGATACCCTTGCCACGCTGACTAACCCAACGATGTTTACATGACTGGCAATAATATGCACCTGTTTGATATGGAAAAGGCAATTTAAGAAACAGGAAGATAACCAAAGCCAATGACTCGGAAACGCGACTACGTTTAACATTACGTGAAGCACAGCTGGGACAACATAGATCATCTCTTGTTTTTTCATCTTCCTCAAGAAGGTTTAGATAGTATTCCTGACTAATCTTTTTTATTATTTCGACGGCTTCTTCATTTTCTGAGGGAGGTACCTGTACCCTGACCCCACCGAGGGCATTGGATATAAACCAGTTCATACGAATATGGTGTTCAAATGCAACGCTCGGGTGTAACCCTTCTGCCTGGAGACGACCACGAATAATATGCGCCTGGACAGGATCTGTTGTACTTATCACGGTTGCTAACATATTTAGTTATTCTCAGGTTAGAATTTACAGACCTCTATATTAAACATATAAACGAGACATTCTGAACTCGTCGGTCCATTGGTCGGCCCACCAATTAGCGTTGGCTTCCGTGTTTTTATCGGCAACCTGCCTGGAGTGGCTGAGAAAATGAAAACATTCATGAGCTAGAGTATGAACAGCACACTCCTCCAGGTCCTCGAAACGAAAGAGCTTTTCTCCAGAATACCAACCTTGTTTACATTTCGCAGATGGAATGCGTCCCCAATGCAGATATAAAAAAGGTGGTGCAAGCTCAGTATTGACACTCGCCCGTAAGCGGTACCCGGATTTATATTGGCGAGAGCGTGGTTTAATTCTTTGCGGATAGGCACAGCAGCCATGCAGAATGGCTTTTTTATTCAGCGGTAATAATTTTATCCACTCGACCATGCTGGTATCAAAATCCTGTAATTTTTCATAAATGAAGGTAATCACAGTCGGCATCGAGACCTTGTCGATCATATCCATTTCAAATGCAGTTACGGCAACGCTCACAACCATTCTTCCTGGCATTTAATAATGCGGCGGTGGTGGTTCATCAGCTTCACTACCCTTTACTGTTTCAGATATTGACTGTAGCTGTATTTTAATTTGTTTTAGCTGTAGTCGCAGCTCATCTATCTGACATTGTTGGTCGGTAATGACGTCATTCAGGGAATTAATTGTACTGTCCTGAAATGCCAGTTGGGTTTCCAGTTCGGTTAGTCTCTCACTCATTCCGGTTTCCAGTTATTAAACAGGTGGTTTTTCCAGTTCAGGGTCAGGTTTACCGCGGGCACGTGCCAATATGCACTGCGCCATGTCGACTTCAGCATCATTGGCATCCTGACACAGACGCACAACCTCAGCCACGTTTTTATAATTTTCATTCAGCAGGGGTAACCATGAAAGTGTTAACTGATGATCACATAACACTCTGCCAGCCGCCCGGATTCCAACTGGTCTGATCTGATAATCGGCATAAACGATTTCGAAGATGGGTTTATACTCCGTATAGAGTAACTCGCGATTCTCCTCGCTTCCCACCGAGAAGGCGGCAATGTTAATTGATGCACGCTTGGAAAAACCCTGATCACGCTGTTTTATGATCGAGACGGAAAACTTGGCATAATCATCACAACTCCCTGATAAGGGGCGAATTCGGTCTAACGGTTGGTACCTGGATACACAGGCAGAAAGGCTGACTAAACTTACCAATAAACAAATAAAAACAATCAGAAATTGTTTGGAGCGTAAATCCTGATCAACTTGTTGCATCATAATCGCTTCAGATGTCCGTTTGTTGACCAACCAGGTTAATACGCCGTTTGTTCGGCTCGACCTCAACCACGATCTGACGAAATAGCCATTGCCCCTGATCTTTCTCTGCCAGGACATGTACTGTACCTTCCGCTTTGGGGCCCTCGATACTATAAGAAATATCTGCGTGCCCCGTTGAATTCTGGATTTGAACCTGTCCCGTCACAAAAAAACCTGCCTCAATCGGCTCACCAAACACTTCGATAACCTGTTGGTTATGTTGTACTTGATCCAGCGATAGCTGATAGGCATCAGAGCCTTTCATCACTGCACCAATGAGAAAAATGAGTGCCGCAACAAAGCTGATCCCACCTAGATATAATAAGGCACCAACCCAACTCCAGATACGTTGCTCACGTTTAAATGCATCGATGCTTGGCCATTTACGATTCTGCCATGCCCAGACATTCCCCTTTGCACCAAGCACAAACGGCATAACCAGGTTTACTAATGGGACAAACATCAGCAGGGCAATATACGTTGCGTTTCCCAGCCCCCAGATCCAGTTGAGCAGAAAAGCTCCCCAGTTCCAGCCACGAATCTCATCGGGGATGACAGCCTGACTACCTTGCCCGGATGTATTCTCCATTTTCAACCCTTTTACACTGTTTGATTGCCTAAAATTAGACAATAAGATATCACAACTATTTTAAACAGATAATCGTGCTAAAAAAAGCACCAGGAAGTAAATTAAGGACGTTTTAAAAGATATTCCTGCATACCATTGGAAAGCAGAATTCCACGCTCAACCATAAATGGTGACAGCAGCTTTTGTAGCAACTCCTGATAATACATCGGACAACGAGTCATTTGCTGCGATTCGTGTTTAACAAGGATCCTGTTGTCAACCTGGAATTGGTAGAGGCCAGAATTGACCGGCATTTTTTCGCGGGTGTAGATATAGATATGAAGTAATGTCTCTCTTGAACAATAGCTCAACAGATTCTGAATAAACGCTTGCAATATATCTTTGTCAAGATAATTCGGGAGATCCCAGAGTAAAATCAAGTCAAGCGAACCTGTTATATTATCTTCAAGATCGAGCATCTTTAGTACTGCCAGGTTTAATTTTTCCTCACTAGCAAGCAACTCGGGCGAAATGCTTTGTAGAAGTCTATAACAGGCTGGCAAATAGAGCTTACTGTGAAACGCTGAAAAATACTGCAACAATTGGTTACTAGCAGGCATGATATCCAGTACCTGATAATATCTGTCTTCTTGAAAATTATCCAGTAGCCCGAACAGGAGTGGACTGTTCATAACACAATCCAGCTCCTGTACGCTCTCTTGTTTCCCTGTAGTCTTAAACTGCGCG
>JASFLV010000110.1:0-8808 GCA_050117915.1 Thioalkalispiraceae bacterium
GATCCAGATTCCCAGTGCCGACCCCGTGGGTGAACCACGGATCATGCAAAGCACCTTTAACGTCCCGGAACGGATCAATAATCTGGCCAAGGGCGTACAGGAATCTTACACCGTTTATCGTGAACGGGTTTATTTCCGCGAATCACTCAAAATTTCATTTGTGTTTACCCTCTCCCTGGTCTTGTTGCTCTCGATCCTGATGGCCATCTGGGTTGCTTTTTATATTGCCCGGCAGCTGGTGCAACCGATTCGAGATCTGGTGGACGGAACCCAGGCCGTCGCCGACGGTAACTATCAAAAGCAATTACCCATTCCCGGAAAAGATGAGCTTGGCTTTCTGGTCAAGTCCTTTAACCAGATGACACAGAAGATCGCTATGGTGACTGACGAGGCCAATCGCAGTCAGCAGCAGCTGGCAGAACAACATGCCTATCTTGAAGTCGTACTGACCAACCTGTCATCCGGAGTTATTACCCTTGATCAGGATCGCCGCATCCATACCTGTAATGCCGCGGCCAGCCAGATCCTCGGCATCGAGCTGGAACCCTATGAAGGCTTTTCATTGAATAAGTTGTCTCACGAACAACCGCAGACCCTGTTATTCATCGACATGATCCTCTCCCACCTGGACAGACAGGATCGAGAATGGCAGGAAGAGATGACCTTTTTTAATACCAGCGGTCGTCAGGTATTGTTATGCCGAGGTAGCTCACTGCCTGCCACGAATAAGCCCAGCGAGAACGAGAGTAGTAACGGTTATATTATCGTATTCGATGACATAACCAATCTGGTACAGGCACAACGCAACGCCGCCTGGGGTGAAGTAGCAAGGCGCCTGGCCCATGAAATCAAAAACCCATTGACCCCCATCCAGCTTTCCGCCGAACGCCTGAGGCACAAGTATCTCAATTCAATGCCGGCCAAAGATGCAGAGCTACTTGATCGATCCACGCATACTATCGTGCAACAGGTCAGCACCTTAAAAGAAATGGTGAAAGCCTTTTCTGACTATGCGCGGATGCCAAATATCGAGTTACAACCCACGGATCTGAACGCGGTGATCACGGAAGTCTCGGATCTCTATCGAAACAACGATTACCATTGCCCGATCAAACTAAATCTTGATAAAGGCACTCCCGAGATCGATGCCGATGATGGGCGCATCCGCCAGTTGTTACACAACCTGATCAAAAACGCGCTGGAGGCCATGCAGGAGCGGGATGATCCCTGGCTTGAGATCAGCACCCGATGTATGGAAAAAGAGGCGTGTAAATTCGTCGAGTTACGGATTAATGACAACGGCATGGGCATCCCCGAAGATCTCATGGGTGATCTGTTTGAGCCCTACGTCACCACCAAACCCAAAGGCAGTGGATTGGGCCTGGCCATCGTAAAAAAAATCATTGAAGAACACGGTGGAATGATCTGGGCAGAGAATAATGAATTGGGCGGTGCCTCAATTGTGATACGCTTACCCGTGAACAAGGAACAACAACAGAACCTGAGCATCGATTTACATGACAGGACGGGCAATTCTGATGCAGCCGCATGAACAGCAACAGAGTCTAGACGAACGACAGGAAAACCGTGGACCCCGAGCCAGCCCCTATATCCTGGTGGTTGATGATGAGCCTGATATTCGTAACCTGCTGCAGGAGATCCTGGAGGACGAAGGCTATGAAGTCAGTATTGCCGAAAATGGCGACACCGCCCGTAAGGCCCACCGGGAAAGACGCCCTGATTTAGTCTTACTGGATATCTGGATGCCTGACGTCGACGGTATTACGCTTTTGAAAGAATGGTCCGATGAAGGCGGTGGCCTGCCGATGCCCGTCATCATGATGTCCGGGCATGGCACGGTGGAAACGGCCGTCGAGGCAACCCGACTTGGTGCCTATGACTTTATTGAAAAACCCCTTTCTCTTGCCAAACTGCTGCTGACCATCGAGCATGCCCTTGAGCAGGATAAACTGCAGCGGGAGAACCAGGGCCTGAAGCGCCAATCCCATATTCCACTAGAACCCATCGGTCGCAGCGCGGTCATGCAACGTCTACGCGAGCAGGTCAAACGCATTGCCCAGCACGATACCTGGATCCTGATGACCGGCGAATCAGGCAGTGGCATGAATGTGATTGCTCACTATCTGCATAACTGCAGTCCACACAAGGATCGGCCCTTTATTGAAGTTAGCGTTGCCTCACTCAGCCCGGAAAATGCAGCACAGGAATTATTTGGCTACGAAGAAGCCGAGAAGATTCATTACGGCCTGCTGGAACAGGCCAATGGCGGTACCCTGTTTCTCAGTGACGTCGGCGACATGGACCCTACCACTCAGGCCAAGCTGAACTCTGCCCTGGAGACCAAGACCTTCATCCGCACGGGCAGTGATGAACCGGTTGAGGTCTTTGTTCGGGTAATCGCCGGTACACATTACGACCTTGAGCAACTCATTGAACAGGGCAAATTCCGCAAAGACCTTTACTATCAACTCAACGTTGTCCCTTTGCGGGTCCCGTCCCTGCGCGAACACCGTGAAGACGTCCCCGAACTGCTGAATTACTACGTGAATCTTTATGTGGAACAGGAAAAACTACCTTATCGACAGTTTTCCATGGCTGCGCAAAATCGCTTACGCAACTACCATTGGCCTGGTAACATCCGCGAACTCAGCAACCTGGTACAACGTCTATTAATCATCGGCGCCGGAACGGAAATCAGCCTGGAGGAAGTGGAGCAAGCCCTGGGTGCGCAACAACAGTCGATCGCCGGGTTACCACTTGGTTATGACCGTCCACTGCGTGAAGCACGTGAGCAATTTGAAAAGGCCTATCTGGAATACCAATTACGGCAGCATGGCGGAAGCGTCGGTAAAGTTGCTAAAATTGTTGGGCTTGAACGTACCCATTTGTACCGCAAACTACGCTCGCTGGATATTGATCCCAAACAGGTCGGCGAAAGCGAATCCTGAGCAACGAATTACGTTTATGATATCGATGATCATCACATAAAACAGCAGTTACGCTATACTTTAACCACGACAAGATAATAAAAACTTAACAAATGAAGATCATTATTCTCGGTGCCGGCATGGTCGGCAGCTCATTGGCCGAACACCTGACCTCAGAGGCCAACGACATCACGCTGGTCGATAAAAACCCCGAACTATTGCGCGTCCTGCAGGATCACCTCGACCTCCGTACGGTTCTGGGTAATGCCTCTTACCCTGATGTATTAAAGCGAGCAGGTGCCGAAGATGCAGATATGCTCATCGCCGTGACCGACTCTGATGAAACCAACATGATTGGCTGCCAGGTTGCTTATACGATCTTTCATACACCGACCAAAATTGCCCGGGTGCGTTCCCTGGAATATTTAAAGTACGACAGGCTGTTCAGCCAGGATGCGTTACCGATCGACGTCCTCATCAGCCCGGAACAACTGATTACGGATAATATTAAACGCCTGATTGAATATCCCGGCGCACTGCAGGTGCTGGACTTTGCCGAGGGTCAGGTGCAGCTGGTGGGAGTACGTGCCTATTACGGCGGACCGCTGGTGGGCAATGAACTGCGTCGTCTCCGCGAGCATATGCCCAAGGTCGATACCCGGGTCGCGGCGATCTATCGTCGTAATCGGGCAATACTGCCAGAGGGCCATACGGTTATCGAAGCCGATGATGAAGTCTTTTTCATTGCAGCGAAAAAAGATATCCGCGCGGTGATGAGCGAATTAAGACGACTCGATAAACCCTATAAACGCATCATGGTAGCCGGCGGTGGCAACATCGGCCGACGAGTCGCCAAGATTCTGGAAAACGATTACCAGGTTAAACTCATCGATCATAATGCTGATCGTACCCAGGAACTTTCTTCGGAACTGGAGAAGACCATCGTCTTAAGAGGCGACGTTGCCGATCAGGATTTATTGCTGGAAGAAAATATCGAAAGCACCGACGTCTATTGTGCACTGACCAATGATGATGAAGCGAATATTCTGTCTTCCATGCTTGCTAAACGTCTCGGCGCTCGCAAAGTCATGACCCTGATCAACCGCGGGGCCTATGTCGATCTGGTGCAAAGTGGTGATATCGATATTGCCATTTCACCTCAGCAGGTCACAATAGGCGCCTTACTTACCCATATTCGTCGTGGTGATGTGGTAAAAGTTCACTCCCTACGGCGTGGTGCGGCCGAAGCGATTGAGGCCATCGCTCATGGTGATGAGAACTCTTCGAAAGTTGTGGGACGCAAGATCGAAGACCTCAAGTTACCCCCAGGTACCACCATCGGGGCCATCGTGCGCGACAACGAGGTCATCATTGCCCATCACGATACCATTATCGAACCGGAAGACCATGTGATTCTGTTCGTGGTCGATAAAAAGTATATTCTGGAAGTGGAAAAGCTCTTCCAGGTTGGATTTGCCTTTATTTGATGGGCTGACCACTTCACTATGCAGTTTCTAACCATACAACGCATCCTCGGTTTATTACTGGTGATCTTCAGCTCCACCCAGATCCCGCCGATGCTCGTCTCGATCATTTATGCCGATGGTGCCTTTGAACCCTTCTTTTATGCCTTTGCGATCACTCTGATCACCGGTATTGTGATGTGGCTACCGGTTAAAAACCAGCGCCGTGAGCTACGCACGCGTGATGGTTTCCTGGTTGTGGTTCTGTTCTGGACGGTACTCGGCAGCTTTGGTTCGATCCCCTTTATTCTCTCCACCCAGATGGAGGTCTCCACAACCGATGCGATCTTTGAGTCGATCTCCGGCCTGACTACAACCGGGGCAACCGTGTTAACCGGATTGGATAGTTTGCCCAAGTCGATTCTTTATTACCGACAGCAATTACAATGGCTCGGGGGAATGGGAATTATCGTTCTGGCCGTCGCCATCATGCCGATGCTGGGGATTGGTGGTATGCAGCTTTACCGGGCCGAGACCCCTGGCCCGATCAAGGACAGCAAACTTACCCCAAGGATTACTGAGACCGCCAAGGCACTCTGGTATATCTATCTGACCCTGACCATAGCCTGTGCGCTTGCCTACTGGCTTGCCGGGATGGGGGTGTTTGACGCCATTACTCACAGCTTCTCAACCGTGGCGATTGGTGGCTTCTCGACCCACGATACCTCGATGGGTCACTTTATTAGTACTCCCACGGTCGAGATCGTTGCGATTGTCTTTATGTTACTGGCGGGTGTTAACTTTGCCCTGCACTTCGTCGCCTGGCGACAGCGGAACATCACTCACTACTGGGCGGATAGTGAATTTCGTGTCTACATCACTATCCTGTTTGTCGTCGCCGCGGTCTCTTCGATTTATCTTTATATTATGGGAACCTTCGATGATCCGAAACGTGCCCTGTTGCATGGCACCTTTCAGGCCGTGTCGATCGGGACCACCACTGGTTTTACCACCCATGAATACCATACCTGGCCAGGCTTTTTACCAGTGCTGTTATTGTTTACCAGCTTCGTCGGTGCCTGTGCCGGTTCCACGGGCGGCGGCATGAAAGTGATTCGATTTTTATTATTGATTAAGCAGGGTTTGCGCGAAGTAATGCGCGTCATCCACCCCAACGCCGTGATCACAACCAAAGTCGGCGGCAAGCCATTACCGGATCGGGTCATCAATTCAGTCTGGGGATTTTTTTCCGCCTATGTCGCGACATTCAGTATTATCCTGCTACTGCTGATGTTAAGTGGGCTGGACCAGGTCTCGGCCTTTTCCGCAACGGCAGCGGCGATTAATAACCTGGGGCCTGGCTTGAACGAAGTTGGTTCAAATTACGCGCATATCAATGACTTCGCTAAATGGGTACTGACCTTTGCCATGCTGCTTGGTCGCCTGGAGATCTTTACCCTGCTGGTACTCTTGACTCCAGCCTTCTGGCGGCGCTGAAAAAATTATACGGTAGCCTTTACTGGCTTAGCTCGGTTAGTTAGCGCGCTGCGTTAAACACGCCAGCTAAGTCCAGTTCCAGATGATCCCGGATCCCTTCAACCACACCTTCTGCATACTCCTTGAATTGATCACAACCCCAGACTACACCTGGCCAACATACATCGCCTTGCTGGCGCCCGACCACATGGATATGGAGTTGCGATACGATATTACCGAGGGTGGCGATGTTCAGCTTATCAAGCGTAAAACGACTTTTTAGAAAGTGACACAGTTGGTTGATGCGCTCCAGTAACTGTTGTTGTGTTGCCAGGGGTAGTTGATAAAACTCCGTTTCCCGGGTATCTGGTACCAGGATAAACCAGGGAAAGTGGGCATTCTTTGTTAACAACACACGGGTATCGCCTAAATAACCCAGCAAATACGTATCACGCTTTAACCGCTCATCAAGTTCAATCACTGACATATCATCACGACTGCGCAATTCGTCATAAAACGCACAGCCTGTCTCTCCTAAAAATAACCTTGGTCAAACATTATCATCCTATGATGCCAGTTAAATTACTATCATTTTAACCAGTCTAATGCGTCATTGTAAGTTTCAAAGTATTTAACTTCTCCTGACATAAACCATGATCCGATCTTTGCCGCGATTTCCTGCCAGCCCTTATTGCCATAGATTGCAATCTTTTCGAACTCATTGCCGTGCTTCAAGCCCAACTTGAAATCATCCCATGCCGCGCGTAACTCCCAGCCCTCCAGCTCTGTACCATCGATTAGTGCCTTGACCTTAGGTTCTTTGACTGTATCCAGAGCCGATTCAATCATCGGTACCAAGGTTGCATAGTCCTCATGAGTTAACTTGCCGATCGCTTTCATTGTGAGGTAAATATTGTTATCAATCGTTTCAATACCAATCGATAGTCCATGTCGCTTGACAGTCATGTTACTCACTCCTTTTGCAGATAACAAAGAAACACATTTAAAACTAGAACGAGGTTTTTAATATCCGCAACCGAAACTGTTTTTCAAGTTCAATGATGGCAAACATTACTGCCCCCACAGCTACGATCATAAGCCCGTCTACAAAACTAATGGCTTCAGTACCAAATACTCGTTGTAACCACGGGACATAGGTTATTGCAAACTGGCCAATCGTTACTGCAATAACCGAAATCCAGATAACGCGCGTTCCACGTACCGCTTTGACGGTCAGCGAGGTTCCGTACATATTACGAATAAAGAATAGATGGAATATTTCTAGAACCACCAGTGTATTCATTGCAATCGTTCGGGCAAGTTCCTCTGAATAACCACGGGTAATTGCATACTCATAGATACTAAATACACCGGCTAGAAACAGTCCAGCGACCAACACGATATGCCACAGTAACCCGGCTCTCAGCAGCGCTTCCTTGCGTGGGCGCGGTGGACGCTGCATCGTGTATTCCTCTGTGGGCTCAAACGCTAACGCAATACCGAGCGTTACCGCAGTGATCATATTCACCCAGAGGATCTGGATCGGTGTAATCGGTAAGCTCATGCCGAGAAGCAGCGCGAGGATGATCGTCATCGCTTCGCCAGCGTTAGTGGGCAGCGTCCAGCTAATCACCTTTTTGATATTGTCGTAGACCGTTCGTCCCTCACGTATTGCAGCCACAATAGAGGCAAAATTATCATCGGTCAGTACGATCTCCGATGCCTCCTTGGCGGCCTCACTGCCGTTCTTGCCCATGGCAATTCCGACCCCAGCACGCTTTAGCGCTGGCGCATCGTTCACCCCATCCCCGGTCATGGCTACCGTCATCCCGTTGGCCTGTAGCGCCATCACCAGACGTAACTTATGTTCCGGGCTAGTCCGGGCAAAGATCCCGGTTTCACCTACTAGCGCCTCTAGTTCAACATCATCGAGCTTATCTAGCTCCGTACCCGTAATGAGGTTATCGCAGTTGTTTAAACCCAGTTGTTTACCGATCGCCACCGCTGTCACGGCATGATCACCTGTAATCATCTTTACATCAATTCCGGCCTGGTGACATTCCCTGATAGCATCGATTGCCTCCTGGCGAGGTGGATCAATAAAGCCAGCGAGTCCAAGAAAGATCAGTGAATCTTCGAGATCGATTTGCTCGAGGACGGTGTGCTCAGGATTGACCGCTTTAGTAGCAAAGGCTAAAACCCGCTGTCCTTGAGCTGCAATAGCATTGGCCTGCTCTTGCCAATACGCCAGGTCAATCGGCCTTGTTTCATCAGTTCCCGTGCGTTGTGCATTACACATCGCCAAGACCGTCTCCGGGGCACCTTTTATGAAAATAGAGGCATGATTCTGATGATCATGGTTCAGCGTCGCCATGTATTTATGCCGGGTATCGAAGGGAATCACATCGGTCCGTGTCCATTGATGACGTGTCTCGCCACCATCCAGACCAGTCTTTCCGGCAAAGGCCAACAAGGCCACTTCCATAGGATCGCCCTGCCCAACCCACACGTTTTCTTTTCTGAGGAGTTCAGAATCGTTACAAAGTGCTGCAGCTCTTCCCAGCTCGGTCAAAATTGGGTATCCCCCTACAGAAATCGCACGATCGTCAATACTTATCTCTCCTACAGGTTCATAGCCTATGCCATGAACACTAAAACGCTTCAGACTCGTTACCAGCGATGTAACATTCATTTCATTGCGTGTCAGCGTTCCGGTCTTGTCGGAACAGATGACCGAGACCGAACCCAAAGTTTCAATGGCGGGCAAACGACGTACGATAGCATTGCGCCTTGCCATAGCCTGCACACCAACTGCCAGGGTAATTGTCAGGACTGCGGGCAGACCTTCCGGGATGGCCGCCACTGAAATGCCGACCACGGCCATGAATAACTCTGCAAATTCATGTTGCAGAACAATGTAG
>JASFLV010000111.1:0-8729 GCA_050117915.1 Thioalkalispiraceae bacterium
GGTATTCAGCCGAGTGCAATTCATGAACTGGATGATATGCTCGAGAAACAATTTTCAGGTAACTCAGATGCGATTCGTACTTCTGCCGTAGGTGGAATTAAAACCGCAGCGAATATTATGAACTTTCTTGATAGTAATATGGAAGCCGAAATTATCGAGAAGGTGAAAGAACTTGATGATGAAGTGGGTACGGGCATTCAGGATCATATGTTTGTCTTCGAAAACCTGATCGAAGTCGACGACCGTGGTATTCAGGCATTACTAAGGGAAGTTTCAGCAGATACACTTATTGTTGCCCTGAAGGGTGCTGATGAAGGTGTTAAGGAAAAGATATTCAAAAATATGTCACGACGTGCCGGTGAAATGTTACGGGATGACCTTGAATCACGTGGACCAGTCAAGTTAAGCGAAGTCGAAGCAGGACAAAAGGAGATCTTAACGGTTGCTCGTCGCATGGCGGAGACAGGTGAAATATCACTTGGTGGTAAGGGTGGCGACGAATATGTCTAATGTATTATCAAGAGATGATGAATCAGAGGTAACACCCTGGAGGTTACCTGAAGTTGGTACCTCGGCAGACTATCAGGGACCACTCACTGCTGGCCAGATTGAACAATTACAAAAACAGGCCTATGAGGAAGGGTTTGAACGAGGCCGTAAGGATGGTCTGAAGGCCGGTGAGCAGGAAGCACAGCAACAACTTCAGCAGCTAGCCTCGATACTTGATGTATTTACAGATCCTTTAAAAGAGCTGGATGATAAAGTAGTGCAACAACTTGTCGACCTTACTACTATTATTGCAGGACAGGTAATTCGTCGGGAATTAAGAGCAGATCCAGGTCAGATTATTGCTGTGGTTCGTGAGTGCATTAAAAATCTGCCGGTCACCTCACGTAAAGTCAGTATCTTTCTTCATCCCGATGATGCTATGTTAGTGCGCGGGGCCTTCTCGATTGATGAAAGTGTTGATCAAAGCTGGCAGATCATTGATGATCCGGTGCTGACACGAGGCGGCTGTCGTATTGAAGCTGAAAATTCCAAGATAGATGCTACTGTTGAACAGCAACTTAATCGTGTTATCGCTAACTTGCTAGGTGGTGAGCGGGAGCAAGATGACAATTGATTCAGTCAATCAATTTCGAACAGCCAGACAAGACAACTGGCTCACACAACTCGATGCATACAAGGAAAGACTGTCCGAGCCACCTGGAATTATTGTAGAGGGTAAACTGAACCGCATGGTTGGTTTGACTCTGGAAGCGGTTGGTTGTCATGCTCCAATTGGTGCACGTTGTATAGTTGAATCCCATGGTAGTCCACCAATAGAAGCAGAAGTTGTCGGTTTTGCCGAAGAGCGTCTGTTTCTGATGCCGACCAGCAGTGTGCAGGGTATAGGGCCCAATGCCCGCGTGATCCCCACAGAACGTGTATATGAAGCACCGGTTGGCAAGTCATTACTGGGTCGTGTTATCGATGGTGCTGGACGTCCCCTTGATGGTAAAGGCCCCTTACACAATACAGACAAGATGCCGTTAACTGGCAGAACAATCAACCCGTTACAGCGGCAACCTATCGAACAACCACTTGATGTGGGTGTGCGTAGTATTAATGCGCTGCTGACAATCGGTCGTGGTCAACGTATGGGCCTGTTTGCAGGTAGCGGTGTTGGTAAGAGTGTATTGTTAGGCATGATGACGCGCTTTACCGCCGCCGATGTAATTGTGGTAGGTTTGATTGGCGAGCGTGGTCGTGAAGTTAAAGAATTTATCAATAATATCCTTGGAGAAGCAGGCCTTGCTCGTTCTATCGTTGTTGCCGTCCCTGCCGATCATACTCCGGTGATGCGCATGCATGGCGCATCGATGGCGACTGCAATTGCCGAATATTATCGTGATCAAGGGCAACATGTTCTGTTGTTAATGGATTCACTAACTCGTTTTGCCCAGGCACAAAGAGAAATTGCATTGGCCATTGGTGAGCCGCCTGCTACCAAAGGTTATCCTCCCTCGGTCTTTGCACGTTTACCACAACTCGTTGAAAGAGCAGGTAATGGTGATAAGGGCGGTGGTTCGATTACCGCTATCTATACAATTCTGACAGAGGGTGATGATCAACAGGATCCGATTGCCGATGCGGCACGCGCAATCCTGGATGGTCATATCGTCTTATCCAGAGACCTGGCAGAAGCAGGACACTATCCTGCTATCGATATTGAGGCCTCGATTAGCCGGACCATGACTGAAATCGTTAGCGAGGAACAATTGCAACTGGTACAGCGTTGCCGTCACATCAATTCTATCTATCGCCAAAATGAAGATTTAATTAGTGTCGGGGCCTATACACCGGGCACCGACTCACGAATTGATGAAGCAATTAACTTTTATCCATTTCTAATGAATTTCCTCAAGCAGGATTTACATACTGCAACTGACTGGCAGGTAAGTTTGACCGGACTGGTAGAACTATTCCAGCAACATGAGGCAAGTCGACAGGCTAGTATGCAAGCAAATACACAAATGGAGACAGTCCCGTATGGCCAGGCGTAAGTCAGATCGCTTTGCAACCCTGCAGAAGCTGGCGGGGAAATATGAAGATATGGCGGCGCTGGCCCTCGGTAAGTCTGCCTCGAATGTTGATGCGCAAAAGGCTCGACTTGCTGAGCTAAAACAGTTTCGTGAAGAATATACCAAACAGTTTTACGCTTCAGGAGCAGAGGGTATTAGCGGAGCGGCAATTCAGTCGTATCAAAATTTTATTCGGCAGCTTGACCTCGCCATTGAACAACAGACTCAAACCGTTGCCGCGGCGGAAGTAGACAAGTCTACTAAAAAAGATGTCTGGCAGGATAAACATCGGACGACACGTATTTATAAAAAATCCCGGGAGCAGTTTGCTGCCAAGGAACAAAAAGAAAAAGATCGTCGCGAGCAAAAAGAGCAGGATGACCGGACCCGCCATACCCTGAAATAGCCTGGCTGTGCATAGCAGCAGTGGAGTAACTCTGGCACACTGATTGCAATTCCTCACTTAAACGACCATTTGTGTGAGGGAGAGAAATGTCCGAAGTAGCCGCATCAATGTTGGGGAGTAATCTACCGACTGAAACAACCGCAGGGATGAGTCAATCTCCCGGCAAGGCCAAGCTGCCACAAAACCCTGATGGGACAACGTTTCCTCAGTTATTTGCATCATTTGATGTCGCTCCGACCACGCTGAATGAGCCGTTAGCAGACGCGATAATGAATCCTTTTGCACCATTGCCAGTCGCGCATACTCCGCAAGTGCCATTGCAAGGCAACCTGCAAAACAGCAGCTACTCCACTCAAACCGGCAACAGTTTGCCGCAAAACCTGCCGCTGGTGTCCATTTCAGGTTTTGTTGCCAGGGGGAATCAGAATGGAGCGGCAGCCATTTCTTTTGCCGGTGATGAACAGCAACTTTTTACTTCAACTCCCCAGCAAGCAACAACCCTGATACCTGCGGTTGAGCAGTCACAACTCAAATTAAAAGAGGGCCTGTTGCAACAATTTCAGAATTCACAGCTTGCTCTCCAGGAGCAATTGTCTGGTAATTTGAACAAACAGGAATTGAGCAAGCAGATGGAACTACTTGCCGAACTCACTAGACAATCTGATTCGGCAAGTGACAACCCGCTGACCAGGTCGACGACACCTAGCGCTTTTTCTCAGCTTTTTTCAACTTCAATTGGGCCACAGGAACTGGCGAGTTCAGGTTTAAATACCACTCGTGGTCTTGAACCGATGACTGCCAACCTGCAACAACCAAATTGGAATGCTCAACTGGGTGATCGTATTAACATGATGATCTCCAAAGGGATGAATCAGGCAGAGATCCGGCTAAATCCACCTGAACTTGGTTTACTGGAGGTGAAAATCCAGGTTCAGGGTGACCAGACCAATGTGAATTTCTCCACACCGCATGGCCAGGTCAGAGATGCACTGGATGCGGCTTTGCCGCGCTTGCGTGAAATGCTGGAAGAGAATGGTCTGACCCTTGGGGAGGTGGATATCTCACATCAATCCCTGGCACAGGGGCAGTCGCAAACAAATGATAACGGTGAAGAACAACCGAGCTCCCTGAGTGATGGGCATGAAGTTGGGACAGGTGAGGCCAGCCAGGCAGAGAACCCTGAAGACGTCATTATAACTAAGGGAAATGGCCTGCTTGATGTCTTTGCCTAGCTAATCTGGTCCAGATTTGCCTTAAAAAGCATCACTTCTCTTTCGAGAAAATTATCTCACTGAATTGCTCAAATTTATTTATCCGAAACTCTAAAGGGCTATTGGTTGGAGTCGATATCTACCACATAGAAACTTTTGGAGACGGATCACTGGGCCGCGATGAAAAATTTTTTAGGCAGAAAACGGCAACATAACGGGGATACCGCGGGGGATAAGCGTGATATGGCAAGTGCAACGGTAACATGTGGTGATGTACTGGATATTTCGGTTGTAACTACAAAATATAACGAACTTAAACAAATGCTAAACAATGCTCAAACGATTGAAGTATCTGCCGGTGAGTTACAGAGAATAGATGGTGCCGGTGTGCAGCTACTCGTTGCATTGTTTCGCGAGGCGGCAGATCAGGGAAAGGTTATTAGCTGGAAGGACACTTCAGAAAGTTTACTGGAGGCAGCTTCACTACTTGGGGTAAAGAACCATTTACAACTCAATTGAAGCAGTCAAATTGAATTCAAATAGTTTGTTTTAACGATGGGACCCGGTTGTCACAGACCTTAATTAATCAAGTCAAGGGTAACGGATACTGGGTAAAAGGAGTTAAACATGACAGTAAAAATATTAGCGGTTGATGATTCAGCATCCATGCGCCAGATGGTGAGCTTCACTTTGAAGGGGGCAGGTTATGAAGTTGAAGAAGCAGCAGATGGCCAGCAGGCCTTGAGCAAGGCAAAAGGTGGTAACTTCAACCTTGTTATCTCCGATGTCAATATGCCAGTCATGGATGGAATTACGCTTATTAAAGAACTACGTGCATTGGCGGATTATAAGTTCATACCCATTCTTATGCTTACTACCGAAAGCACCTCAGACAAAAAACAGGAAGGGAAGTCTGCGGGTGCAACGGGCTGGATCGTAAAGCCATTCAATCCTGATCAACTCCTGGCAACAGTAAAAAAAGTTGTTGGCTAATAAAAAAAACGGATAGAAAATTTTATGACAATCGACATGACGCAATTTCTGCAAACTTTCTATGAGGAGAGTTTTGAGGGATTAGACATCATGGAATCAGAGCTGTTGAATCTAGATGTGGGAGCAGCTGATGTCGAAACAATTAATACTATTTTTCGCGCTGCCCATTCTATAAAGGGTGGCAGTGGTACCTTTGGTCTGTCTGCCGTTGCAGAGTACACTCATGTGATGGAGACATTGCTTGACGAGATGCGAGATGGACGCCGTCAGGTAACCCAGGAAGCAGTCGATGTTTTGTTAAAATCAGTCGATGTGCTAAGGGCAATGCTGACTGCATTACGTGATGAAGAAGAACTGGATCATCAGGGAATCGGCGAATCACAAAAACAACTTGACGCATTGTTAGTATCTGCTTCAGAAGATGCAGTTATTTCAACAGAAACAGAGACACAAACAGTAGAGGCTGTGAGCAAAATAACTGGCTGGGCGATTAACTTCCGGCCACATACCGACATGCTGAAAACCGGGAATGATACGTTTCGCATGCTACGGGAGCTTACTGAATTAGGTACAGCTGAGGTTCAAGTTGACCTGGAGGGGTTGCCGGCATTTTCGGCGTTAGATCCTGAAGAAAGTTATTTAAGCTGGTCGATTGATTTGACCGGTGATATCGCAAAAGAACAGATCACAGAGATATTTGAATGGGTCGATGATGAATGTGACCTGGATATACAGCCAGTATCGGGTTCTGTACTGAATGCCGAGCAAGATAGTAATAGTGAATTAAATATTGAACTGCTTGAGACATCTTTCACTGCGATTGCTCCACAGGGTGAACAATTAGTCAAACGCTTTTACCAAGAACTGTTTTCCCGTCACCCGGAAGTAGAATCATTATTTAAGAATACAACAGCTGAAAAGCAGCAGACTAAGCTGCTTGCTGCGCTTAAGCTGGTAGTAGAAAACCTGCGTAATCCCGAAGTCCTGAAAAATGCGCTGATTGAAATGGGAGCGCGTCATCAGGGTTATGGTGCCAAACCAGAACATTATGCTGTTGTGCGTGACACCTTACTGGAGGTGATGGCAGAGATAGCAGGTAGTGCCTGGACAGACGATATCAGAGGTGCCTGGACGGATGCTTTAAACGTAATTGCCGGAATCATGATGGATGCCTACAAGTCTGATGGACCAAGCAAACCTGGCGCGGTAGATACACAGGATCGTCGTAGCACTCCAGACCGGCGAACGGGCGATCGCAGAAAGGCCTCAACCGAGTCAGCCTCGATTCGGGTATCCATCGATAAAGTCGACGAGTTAATCAATACTGTAGGTGAGCTGGTGATTACCCAGTCAATGCTTGGCCAGTTTGGTGAAGCTGAAGAAATGACCCCTGAGCATATCGAAAAATTACGTGATGGACTCGGTCAGTTGGAACGTTATACCCGTGAATTGCAGGAATCGGTTATGCGGATTCGCATGTTGCCGATCAGTTTCGTCTTCCAGCGTTTCCCACGGCTGGTGCATGATCTCAGTGGCAAGCTCAACAAGAAAATTGATCTGCAAATGTCGGGCGAAGGGACAGAGCTGGATAAAACCGTGATGGAAAAAATTGGTGATCCGTTGGTTCATCTGGTGCGTAACTCTATAGATCATGGAATTGAAATGCCGGATGTGCGTGCTGCTAATGGTAAAGATGAAACCGGTGTAGTGCATTTGAATGCTTATCATCAAGGCGGAAATATTGTTATTGAGATTACGGATGATGGGGCCGGCCTTAATCGTGAAAAAATACTAAATAAGGCTATAAAGAATGGTCTCGTGTCTGAAAATGATCAGTTGACTAATGAACAAATAGACGACCTGGTATTTAGTCCTGGATTATCTACTGCTGATGAAGTGAGTGACATATCCGGACGAGGTGTTGGCATGGATGTAGTGCGAAAGAACATTCGTTCGTTAGGTGGCACGGTAGAAGTAAAATCATCACCTGGTTCCGGTTCGACTTTCTCGATTCGTCTACCGCTTACCCTGGCAATACTGGATGGCCAGTTGGTCACTGTAGGTGAAGAGACCTATATTGTACCGTTAGTCTCAATTGTTGAATCAATTCAGGTCAAGCAGGAAAAAGTTAACCTGGTTAGTGGGCGTGGCGAGGTTTATAAATTACGTGATGAATATATTCCTGTTGTCCGTCTTTATCATTTGTTTGATATCGCGCCGCGTTCGAAGCAATTACAAGATGGACTGCTGGTAGTTGTCGAAGCAGAAGGGCAGAAGATTGCACTTTATGTTGACGATCTGCAGGGTCAACAACAAGTGGTTATCAAGAGCCTGGAAACCAATTACAAAAAAGTCGAAGGATTATCAGGTGCAACTATTTTAGGTGATGGGACCGTTGCCCTGATACTGGATATTAGTGGCCTGGTTTCCCTCACAAAATTAGCTGGTGTGCCAGATTTATCCGTAATCGATGGTGATATCGAGGCGGCCTAAGGAGATTTTTAATGACCGATATAGCACAGACAGTAGGTAATACAGACATTATGACAAGTGGTGATGAATCACAGCAACAGTATCTAACTTTTATGCTCGCAGGCGAGGAATATGGTGTAGATATCTTGCGGGTTCAGGAGATAAAAGGTTGGGATACGGTAACTCAGATTCCGAATACGCCAAGTTATATTCGAGGTGTCATTAATCTCAGGGGTACTATTGTCCCAATCATCGACATGCGCAGTCGCTTTAATTTAGAAGAACTGGAATATGGTCCAACGACTGTCGTTATTGTCTTGAAAGTAAATGGTGACGATAAGAGTCGTATCATGGGTATTGTTGTTGATGGTGTATCAGATGTTTATAACATGCCTGATGAGGAGATCAAGCCATCACCGGATTTCGGTAGTGCAGTCGATACGGATTTTGTGAAAGGATTGGCTACGGTGCATGAAAAAATGGTGATCGTGCTGGATATCGATCATATGTGTAATTCGAGAGAATTATCAGATATAGATACTGCAACAAGCTAATAAACGGAACAAGGATATGCGAATGATCGCAGTGATGAATCAAAAAGGTGGTGTAGGTAAAACGACAACCACCATGAATGTATCACATGCACTGGCTCAGACTGGTCAACGTGTACTTGCGATTGATCTCGATCCACAGGCGCATTTAACAGCTGGTTTTGGCCTGGTCCGTAAACCACAGCCAGGTATGGCAGAAGTAATGCTTGGTGAAAAGTCAGCAGATGAAGTTGTGGTGCTGGCGAGAGACAACATGGATTTATTGCCTGCGGGTGATCGGTTAGGTGAGCTGGAACACCTAAATGAAGGTGGATCAAAACGTGGTTGGTTGTTAAGAGATGCGTTACAGGATTTTGCAGATGAGTATGACTACATATTAGTTGACTGTCCGCCTTCATCGGGAATATTGGGAATGAATGCCCTGTTAGCGGCGAAAGAGGTGCTAATCCCCGTCTCAGGTGATTTTTTTGCGTTACAGGGATTGGCACGTCTGATGAGTATCTTTCAGCATATTGAGTCATCATTAAAATTG
>JASFLV010000112.1:0-8708 GCA_050117915.1 Thioalkalispiraceae bacterium
CAACGACCTTTGTGGGAGCAGTGGGTTGCTGGGAGACACCCGGCCGGGGCTGTTCAGGCTCAGAGAGTGAAGAACAGCCTGAAATCAATAGGCCAGCCAACAGGATCAGGCCAGGGGAGCCAAGATCTTTACTAAGCATGGGGAATCGGAATCAGACTCGTCAGCAAATCGACCATAGATGACATTCACGCCTTCCTTGCGTCGCAGAAAGGAGAGTAACTAGCGTTTTGAGGCGTGTATATATTTCTTGGGATTGACCTGACGTCCATTAACCATCACTTCAAAATGCACGTGAGGACCTGTTGAACGGCCTGTGGTACCCATTTTAGCGATGACCTCGCCTTTTTTGACGGTTTGTCCAACCTGGACCAGGTTCTTCAAGTTGTGGCCATAGCGTGTCACATAACCCTTACCATGGTTGATCTCAACCAGATTACCATAACCCGAACGTCGACCAGAATACTGCACAACACCGGCAGCCACGGCAACCACGTCAGAACCTAATTTACCCGCGAAATCGATCCCTGAATGATGAACACGACGACCGGAAAATGGGTCAGTACGAAGCCCAAAATAAGATGAGAGCCAGCCTCGTGAGATCGGGCGCCCGGTCGGCATCACTTCTGCCTCAAGGTTACGGGTCATCAACATGGTTTCAAGTACATCAAGCTGTTTGGCACGGTCGTCAATTTGCGCCGAAAGCCCATTCAGGGCTGTAATGAAATCTGGAACCTGGATCGGTGATCCCACAGTGACTTCCGGACCACCCTGGGCGGGAGGGCTTTCAAAATCAAATTCGCCCTTATCCAGATTGGCCATGTGTGTCAGGCGTGAACCTAGTGCATCCAGGCGAATCACGTGGGCCTGGAGCTTGCCGAGGCGGAGTGCCAGGGCATTAAGATTATCTTCGGCTTTATTGGTGACTTCTGAGAGGGCAAGGCGCTGGGAATCGAGTTCAGCCTGGACGGCAACGGTAAGGTCATCAGGGTTGGCCTTCATGTGGGCCACACCAATTTGATAGCCAGCGTAGAGTAAGATGGCAGGCATCAGCACAAAAAAACCAGCCACGACGGCAGCCAACTTCTTCTGACAGAGCGTCACTAGCCCTGTACACCCCTTTTTACGTCTCAATACAACGATATTCATTTTTTAAGCGCCACTGGAACCAGACAAAATGCCTGGCTTCTCAATTAGTTATCGGTTAGGTAATGTATAACTTTATTTTTATTTACTTACGGATTGATTTCCCACACAATCCTGAGCAGTCGGTTACAAAATCTAACGAAGCCCCACGTAAATAGCAAGTCATATTTAGCCTAAGATTATGAAATTAAGTCGGTCAGTAGACAAGGTTCTTCAACAAGCAGACTCTGAACTTGCGATCCTAGTCACAAGAACTCGAAAACTCAGGGCCTTGACAGAGGCATTCCGAAGCCTGCTGGAACCTGAGCTGGCCGCACACTGTTATATCGGTAATATTGAGAGGCAACGTCTGACCGTGATGGTTGATTCAGCCGCCTGGGCAAGTAAATTCCGCTTTCTCAGTCAATCGATTTTGCCCGCTCTCAACAACTTAGACCATATATTTTCTGAGGTTAAACAGATCCAGGTAAAAATTCTTTACCAGAGCCCTGAACAACCCGCACCTCACTACCAACGCCCTGAGCTCAACGAGAAAAATGCCGAGGGATTGCTCACCCTGGCTGAAGCGGTTGATGATGATAACTTACAGGCAGCCCTTACCCGCCTGGCAAAAAAGGCAAAGCCAGGTAATTAATTTACCTGGCTTCTATATTCATTAATTAAAACAGGAAGTTAGCAATAGTTAACTGGCTTGCACCGGCTGCATGAATGAAATAGGGGCCTTTTTCTCGTCCTCGAAGGTCACCAGCTCCCAGGCATCTTCCTGGGCAATCAGCTCTCGCAGCAACTTATTATTCAAGGCATGGCCTGATTTATAACCGCTAAATGCGCCAATCAGGCTGCGACCCAGTAAATAAAGATCCCCGATAGAATCCAGAATCTTGTGCTTGACGAACTCATCCATGTAACGCAAACCATCTTCGTTGAGTACCCGATAGTCATCTAAAACCACGGCATTATCCAGACTGCCACCCAGTGCCAGATTGTTGGCACGCAAAGACTCAATCTGGTTCATGAAACCGAAAGTCCGCGCACGTGAAATTTCCTTTACAAACGAGGTGGTCGAGAAATCGACTTCCGCAGTCTGGTGATCTTCTTTAAAGGCAGGGTGATCAAAATCGATGGAAAAGCCGACCTTGAAGCCATCAAATGGCTCAAATTTGGCCCATTTATCGTCATCTTTGACCTTAACCGGCTTCTTGATACGAATGAATCGTTTTGGTGCATTCTGTTCTTCGATACCCGCAGATTGAATCAAGAAGACAAAGGGTCCCGCGCTGCCGTCCATAATAGGCACTTCAGGCGCGTTCAAGTCGATATACGCATTATCAATGCCAAGCCCTGCGAGGGCAGAGAGCAGGTGCTCGACAGTCGAGATACGTATACCATCCTTGATCAGTGTGGTTGAGAGCGTGGTATCGCCGACATTTTCAGGCGTAGCATGAATTTCCACGGGTTCACTCAAGTCAACGCGGCGAAAAATGATCCCGGCATCCGGCATAGCGGGTCTGAGTGTCAGATAGACTTTTTCACCTGTGTGCAAACCAACGCCGGTTGCACGAATAACATTTTTTAGTGTACGTTGCTTGATCAAAGCCTTTACCCTCTATCCTAATTGTTGTGTCAAAATTGTTATGCAAAATACTTGCCACTATATATATTAGTGTTTTCTTACACTGCACGGCAAACAGGTGATCATAAATCAAGCATAGCCGGCAGAGCAATAGCTAATAACATAGCGTCTGTCTTGCATAAATCTTTAATTCGACACAGTTTTTGCCGAATTCACTCATTTTACTGAAAGACCCACACTTTTAGTCTGCTTGACGTCGCAAAAATGCAGGAATGTCCAGATAATCCATATTGCCGGCCACCTCGGTGTCATACTTATCACCGGAGGCCTTTTTACGGATTACCGTGGGACGATCCAGCTTTTCGTAGTCGACATCACCATTGTTAGTACGATCCACGACCAGCTTGGGCTTTTCGTTCCGATCAATACCGGCACCCAGTCCTGTTGCCACCACAGTGACACGCAATTCGCCGCTTAGTTCAGGGTCGATGACCGTTCCTACGACCACGGTCGCATTTTCAGAGGCAAATGACTTGATGATGTTACCAACCTCCTCAAACTCACCGATTGCCAGATCCATCCCGGCGGTCACGTTGACCAGGATGCCACGCGCACCTGCAAGATTGACATCTTCAAGCAGTGGGCTGGCGATGGCCGCTTCGGCTGCCTCCTGAGCACGCTCTTCACCTGAAGCACGACCCGAACCCATCATCGCCATGCCCATTTCAGACATGACGGTACGCACATCGGCAAAGTCGACATTGATCAGACCAGGACGTGTAATCAACTCGGCAATCCCCTGGACGGCACCCAGCAGGACATCATTGGCTGCTTTGAAGGCATCCAGTAATGAAATGTTTTTACCCAGTACGCTCAAGAGCTTTTCGTTAGGAATCGTAATCAGCGAGTCAACGAACGTCTTTAACTCGGAGGTACCATCCAACGCCACTTCCATGCGCTTTTTACCCTCAAACGGAAACGGTTTGGTTACCACTGCCACGGTCAGGATACCCATCTCTTTGGCGACCTGGGCAACGATGGGTGCACCACCAGTTCCAGTGCCTCCGCCCATGCCCGCGGTGATAAAGACCATGTCTGCACCTTCAAGTACTTCCTGAATGCGTTCACGATCTTCCATTGCCGCCTGCCGGCCAATATTTGGATCAGCACCTGCACCCAGACCTTTGGTGATTGTGCTACCCAGTTGTAACAAGGTCTTGGCGGAACTGTTTTTCATCGCCTGTGCATCAGTATTGGCAACGATAAACTCAACACCTTCGATGTTTTGCTCCAACATATGTTCGACGGCATTACCACCACCGCCACCTACACCTACAACTTTAATTACTGCATCTTGTGAGTAATTATCCATTAGTTCAAACATACTCATACCTCTGCCCTCCTACTACTAGTTAAACAACAAGAAATCGCATGACTCCATTTCATACAATTCCCAAATTTAAAAATTTCCCTGAAACCAGCTTCTCATCTTCTTCATCACTGATCGGAAGCCACCACTCATCCGCACTTCTGCTTCACGCATTGCGCGATTGTGATAACCAAATAACAACAAACCGACACCTGTCGAAAAAATTGGATTCTTGACCACATCAACCAAACCGGTGATGTACTGTGGTAAGCCAAGTCTTACTGGCATGTGGAATATCTCTTCAGACAATTCAACAACCCCTTCCATCTTGGCGCTACCACCTGTCAGAACCACACCTGCCGCGCATAGATCTTCAAAGCCACTACGCCGCAGTTCGGCCTGTACCAGGGTAAAAAGTTCTTCATAGCGTGGCTCTACGACTTCCGCCAGGGTCTGTCTTGCTAATCGCCTGGCTGGTCGCTCGCCAACACTGGGTACTTCGATAGTTTCATCCGGACTGGCCAGTTGGGTTAATGCACAGGCATATTTAATTTTGATCTCTTCGGCATGCTGAGTCGGCGTACGTAACGCTACTGCAATATCATTAGTAACCTGGTCGCCGGCAATCGGAATGACTGCGGTATGACGAATGGCCCCTTCAGTAAACACAGCCATGTCAGTTGTACCGCCACCAATATCCACCAGGCAGACACCTAACTCTTTTTCATCGTCGGTCAATACGGAATAACTGGAAGCAAGTTGCTCAAGGATAATGTCATCCACTTCAAGACCACAGCGGCGTACACACTTGATAATGTTTTGTGCCGCACTCACTGCTCCAGTCACCATATGTACCTTGGCTTCAAGGCGCACACCCGACATACCTATCGGCTCCCGGATACCTTCCTGATTATCGATAATAAACTCTTGTGGTAAAATATGTAGTATTCGCTGATCAGCAGGGATAGCAACTGCACGTGCTGCATCAATGACTCTTTCGACATCCGCATTAGTCACTTCTTTGTCACGAATTGCGACAATGCCGTGGGAATTAAGACTTCTTATATGGCTGCCCGCTATACCAGCATAAACTGAATGTATTTGGCAGCCTGCCATCAGCTCCGCCTCTTCGACAGCACGTTGTATTGATTGCACTGTTGATTCAATGTTTACAACCACTCCTTTTTTCAAACCTCGCGATGGATGTGAGCCAATACCAATCACTTCAATATCATTTTCAGGCGTGACTTCTCCCACGATCGCGACGACCTTGGACGTTCCAATATCCAATCCAACGATCAAGTTCTTCTCACCCTTTTTAGACACGTTTTTTCCCTCGACCTTAGCCTTTATTTAATTTACGCCAACCAACTGCAAGCCCATTGCTATAACGCATATCAATTCTTGCAATTTCAGTCGCACGCTTTATCAATACTTTTTTATAAACCCTCGCAAAACGCTCCAGACGACTTTTAATGTTCTCCCTACCTAATAACAGTTCGATATCATTACTTAACTCGATGAGATATGCGCCACGCGAATCAAGATTCAATCCGGTTATCTCGATACCAAGAGGTTCAATAATGCTTTTCGCATTTTTATAAAATTCCGTCATGTTTCGTTCCATACCCCGGGGACCATTAAAGACCGGTAAACCTACAGGATAGGTTTCTTCGATCGGAATAATGATTGCACCTTGTTGATTCACGAGTCCTCCTCTTGCCCAAACGGCAGTTGCCTTTTCTTCTATGACATTTATCGAAATAGTATCTGGCCAGATACGACTAACACTCGCCGAACGCACCCAGGCTAATGACTCAACAGCTTCTTGTACGGCTGAGACATTGACTGCAAAATATCCTCCATCGATCGATTTAGCGATGACATTACGTAGCATTGCTTCATCTACTTTCGAAAATGTACCCAATGCATGTATTGTTTTTATTGGTAACGTATCGGGCTTGCGGAGCTCAATGAATGCCCAGCTTAATAACAACGCAGCCAGCAGAATAAAAGCGGTACTACGCACTGCTTTTCCGTTAAATGCCATGAACGGACGCGTATTTAAATAGACTGCTTGTCGACTAGCGCGAGTTGACATTAGTTTCCTCGTTTTTTATTCCACTACTATTGCTCTGAATGCTGTGGGCTAAGATTCGATATACCAGTTCATCAAACTCAATTCCGGCGGCCTTTGCTGCCATCGGGACTAGACTATGGTCAGTCATTCCCGGCACTGTATTTAGTTCAATGATGTAAGGCTTTCCATCCTGATCACAGATCAGATCAACGCGCCCCCACCCCTCTGCACCAACCACATTGAATGCCGATAATGCAAGACGTTGCAGTCGAGCTTCATCATCAGTATTTAATCCACAAGGGCAGTGATACTTGGTATCATTCAACAGGTACTTCGCTTCATAGTCATAAAATGATCGCGGTGTCTCTAGACGAATAGTTGGTAATGCCTGATGACCAAGTATTGATACAGTGTATTCTTTTCCGGTTATCCACTGTTCTGCAAAGACCGCACCTGCATACTGATGCGCTACTTCATATGCTGAGAATATTTGTTCTTCATCCTCGACCTTGGTCATCCCAATGCTTGAACCTTCCAGGGCTGGCTTGACCATCAATGGCAAGCCCAATTCAGCAACGACATAGTTGAGATCAGTATTGTCATCGAGCACCATATACTTCGGTGTTGGCAGGTTGGCACCAGCTAATAGCTGTTTAGTACGTAACTTATCCATTGCAATCGCGGATGCCATCACACCACTACCGGTATAAGGAATATTCATTACTTCCAGAGCGCCCTGGATAACACCGTCCTCGCCACCAGGGCCATGCAAAATCACAAATGCACGATCGAAATTGCCTTGCTGCAATTCCATCAATACCGTCTCGCGCTTTACATCAATGGCGGTGGCATTCACACCTCTATTTAGCAACGCTTTTAACACTGCCTGACCACTATTCAGTGAGACGTCACGCTCTGCTGACCAGCCGCCCATCAATACCGCGACTTTACCCAGCTCTTTGGGGGTTGGCAGTTTGTCAGTATGCAATGTCACAACAGTTCCCATACCCTTATTGTTCACCTACGATTTTGACTTCACGCTGTAATTCAACGCCTGTTTGCTCGATAACTACTTTTTGCACTTTGAGAATTAGATCTTCTATATCTTTAGCTGTGGCTGTCCCTGTATTCACAATAAAATTTGCGTGCTTATCCGAGACACAAGCCCCGCCGATACACGTTCCCTTTAAACCACTGGCTTCAATCAAGCGTGCGGCATAATCCCCTTCAGGGTTGCGAAATACTGATCCAGCATTAGCTTGCTGGGTCGGCTGACTAGAGCCACGCTTATTCAATAGGTCTTTGATTTTCTTCTGGCTTATAACTGCATCACCAGCATGTAGTTTCAACACGCAGGAAACGAACCATTGTTCTGCTGGACCAGTAACATGCCGGTAACCTATTTCGTAGTCACCAGGCAAATGTGTTATTAGCTCACCTTTTCTATTTACAGTTTGCACAGATTCGACAATCTCCCAGGTTTCACCACCAAAGGCTCCGGCATTCATCGCCAGTGCACCACCCATCGTGCCTGGAATACCACATAAAAATTCAGCACCCGCCAAGCCATGTTTAGCCGAAACTCTTGCAGCCTTTGGACATGCCACTCCGGCTTCAACATAGAGCCGCTGTCTTTCGAGTACTTCAATTTTATTTAACACGCCACTTGTACAAATCATGGTGCCAGCAAAACCAGCATCTCTAACTAATAAATTGCTACCTAAGCCAATCCAGTAAAGTTTTTCTTCTGCTGGCAGATCCGACAAAAATAGACAAAGATCATCAATATCCGCTGGCTGATAGAAACTTTTAACTTTTCCACCAACCCGCCAGGATGTATGCTTCGACAACGCCTCGTTTTGTTTCGAGACACCGCGCAAGTTTTTATTTCCTGGTACTGTCATACGGTTGATATCCATTAATTCTATGGTCTCCGCTTATCCCATTGTTTATCTTTGCGTCCACATAGTCTTATAAAATCAGCATGCGTCATTGATTTTCTTTCTGTTTGCACTGGATAATTAGCACGTAGCTTTTCACCGCAGCCCAGGTGATATTGTCTTGTTTGATTAATCATTTACTTGTTCCTCCAGCAAAGCTTTAATATTGCCTGCAATCGCACCAACATTACCTGCACCCTGAGTTAGAAGAATATCTCCATCCTGTAACACACCGAGTAATGCCTCGGGTAACTGTTCGCTCGACTCAACAAAAACTGGATCAACCTTACCTCTGGTGCGAATTGCCCTGGCCAGGGCACGACCATCTGCACCTGCAATGGGTGTTTCACCCGCAGGATAAACATCCAGTAAAACCAGGCTATCGACTTCTGATAAGACAATACAAAAGTCTTCAAACAGGTCACGAGTCCGGGTAAAGCGATGTGGCTGGAAGACCAGAACCAAGCGACGCTCTGGCCAGCCACTACGAATCGCCTGCACAACAGCAGCTACTTCTCTTGGATGGTGACCATAGTCATCAATATGCATCACCGTTCCCGCAGGAACATGAATATCCCCATACTTCTGAAAACGACGACCTAT
>JASFLV010000113.1:0-8688 GCA_050117915.1 Thioalkalispiraceae bacterium
AATAACGGGTTCGCATTACTGGTTTGTCCTGAAGCTGTATTCAACTGGTTTATTTATCTTTGGTAACACCACGATGTGATATGGCTGGCTGATCATCATGGTTCGCGCGCTATCCGCGTCGGGGGTGATCACCAGGATACCGACGCGTAATCTTTTTTCCTGCTCGATGATCTTTTCTACGCGGATCGCGTAACCGCCCGTGCGTTTTTCCCCCATAAATACCGCGAGCACCATCTGCGTCTCGAAGTTGATTTTCGGGATACTGGCGAGATTACCGCGACTATGTACATTCCAGAATTCAGCAAAATCGATGATCGAGCGAAAGGTGAGAAATTTTTCCCGGGTGAGCCCACTGGATTGACCCTGGGCGATGGTTCGAAACAGGATGTTCTTATTCGTTCCAATTGGCGCAGGCTCACTGGTAGTCGTGCAGCCTGTCATCGAAAATATGAGGATGAAACTGAAAACCAGGACCTTCACTGCCTGTTAACCTCATCAACGTTTGTGTGAGAAATTTTATCCAGACGGATATGCTGTATTTCGCCGTGACTGTCTCGGGCAACCAGGTATTCCTGTTTATTTCGCGTTGTTAAATCCATCGGAACCATATTGTCGTGCTGCTCATTGCCATTTTCATCATGCCAGCTTATTTGTAACATGCGTTTGTGCATGATGGCCAGTTCATATTCTGAATGCAAACCACACTCTATTGGTTTATACGGGTCATTTTTGTCATTCATTTTCAGTCTGCAACTGGATGCTTGCCTCTCCTGTCATTGTATCAATTTCAACATTAAACAGAATAGGGCGGCAGCATATCTGGCAGTCTTCGATATATGCCTGGCTACCTGCACTCAAATCGATCAACGTTGTAAAGGGCTCGCCGCAGTAAGGACAGGAGGCATGATATTGCTTGATGGATTCCATATAAAATCAGGCCTGGCTTGATTCACCTGAAAGCCCGTGAGTATTTTCCGGCAGAAATATTTCGGTAAGGTTATTCAGGTATTGCAGGCCCAGTGCGGTAGGTTTGATACGTTTCAGCTGCCAGTCAATCAGGCCCCTGGTCTCTGCCAGTTGTAATTGCTTATCCACGCTGGAAATCGGCATGCCGGTACGAGCGGTGAACAGGCTGCTATCGACGCCGGCCACCAGGCGCATGCTATTCAGAAAAAACTCAAACGCGGTTTCCGCTTCACTGAGGATTTGCCGACCGGAGATATAGTCATCTAAAGCCTTTGCTGCAAGGTAATCACGCGGATTTTTTACCTTCCAGGTTCGTTCAATGGACTGGTTGGGTGCATGGGTGATTTTAGAGTGCGCACCGGCGCCAATCCCTAGATAATCACCGAATTGCCAATAGTTAAGATTGTGCTGGCAGGCCTGATCGGGTTTGGCGAAGGCAGATATCTCATAACGTTGATAAGCATGTTCAGTCAGCATAGCAAGACAGGTTGACTCGATATCGGCAACCCGTTCCTCGTCGGGTAACACAGGAGTATGTGTATGAAAATAAGTATTGGGTTCGATAGTCAATTGGTAATAGGAAATATGTGAGGGACTCATGGCCAGTGCCATTTGTATATCGCCTTTGGCTTCGCCGAGAGTCTGGCTGGGTAGTCCATACATCAAATCAATGTTCAAATTCTCAAAGCCGGCCTGGTGGGCAAACTCGATAGCACTGAACGCCTCTTTTGCATTATGAATGCGTCCCAGTTGTTGCAGATGTTTATTGTTAAAACTCTGTATCCCTAACGACAGCCTATTTATCCCCAGCTGATTAAAATCATTAAAGCGGGACTGTTCTGCGGTCCCCGGGTTGGCCTCCATGGTGATTTCCGCTTGCGGCTGAAAGTTGAGGCGTGCCCGTAGTCCCGAGACAAGTTGCTCCATGCTAGTCGCGGAAAACAGGCTGGGTGTCCCTCCTCCCATGAAGATACTCTGGATACGGCGCCCCCAGATATTCGGAAGTTCCTGGTCCAGTTCGTTGAGTAAGCAGTTGACGTACTCCCGTTCCGGTAACTCCTGGTTAAGTGCATGTGAATTGAAGTCACAGTATGGACATTTTTTTACACACCATGGGAAATGGATGTACAGGCTGAGCGGTGGCAGCTCATTGAAAATCTGCATGGGTCTAATCTTCTTCTTGCAGTGACTCGGCAAGCTGTTCTGAATTATTAAAGAAGGAATCAATACTGACCGTTCTTTTCAGCATAAACATCGGCGGTTTCATAATATCAGAATAAACCGGTTGGGCCTGGTATTGAGGTTCATTGACGTAAGTAATCAGATAGGCGACGCCGACAATAATCCCGGTGGTGATGGCTGAAGTGATGCGTGTCTTGCGTTTGGTAAAATGTGTGCTTTGGCGTAAGTGGCCATAAAAAAGGATAAAGGTAAAGGCAAGGTCTGAGAAAATAATCAACAGGTCAGCCAGCCCGGCAATGGGAAAGATAAACTCAAGGTAAGTAAAGGCGAGCTCAATAAAATAAAACCCTGACAGGAGCAGGCCGACAAATATCCCGTGATACGCAAAGTAAAACTTGTGAGTAACCACCTTGCTGACAATCGACCAGATTGCGGTCCAGACGACAATAACGATTAAGACCGGCAGCACGGCACCGAGTATCTGGTTAAAGTGTGCTTCACTGGTGGTTTCAAAATACTGGTTGGCCAGCAGGATGCCGGCGGTCAACGCCCAGACCAGTGGCAGGAACAGGGCATTGGTCATCAACAGGTGCCATTCACTCGGTTTACCATGGTCAAACACGGTCTCTTTTACCTGGTAGTCTTCTGAGCGAACCCGTATATCCGTATGGCCGATACGAATGCGCTGGTTTTCTTCCAGGGTCAGGATGTCATGGCGGACCAGGGGGTGCAGGGTAAACATACCATTGTCACTATGCAGGTCAGTCACCAGTATATGGCCATCACCATCGAGCATCATTTCAATATGTTCAGGTGAAACATAAGTATCATCGATAATGATGTCATTTTTATATGAGCGACCGATCTTCAGCGGGAACTGTGTGACCTTGTGCCGTTCCTTGACCTTGCCGAAACGATCCAGGATTTCAATGATTATGGGCGCTTCCATGTAAAGCTCCCTAGATAATGCTTGCCAAAGTGCGTGGCATTTTCATAACTGACACCCGAGAGCACCAGGGTGGTCACCAGGCTTTTGTCTTCTTCATTAAGTGTTGCGGCAGTGAGTACCATGTCATACAGTCCATCGAACTTTTTGTATTCACGGAGACAGAACGCCGCCTTAAACGTGATGGATTGATGGGTTATATAGTCTGTCTTGCAACTGTATTCAGTAAAGTCATCTTTACTACTGGATAAAGAGGTGGAGGGACTTCCAAAGTAGGAACTGACCAGCTTATAAAAGCGAAACTTGCCCATCTTCTGATCTTCCAGGTGGATGTGGTTATAGCGGATTGTTCCAGTATTCAGATAACTATTAATGTAGATATTATTCTTTGTCGCACAGTAATCAGTGGATTTGCGATAGGGTGCATTGCTGTTTTTTGAATCACCCCAGCAATTAATAAAATCGGCCATCTTGCCTGGCACTGTGTAATCTCCCAGCTTCTTGCTAGGAAAGGGTTTGCTGACAAATTCACCCAGGTACTTGTCCTGGTTGTTGAGCAGCTGTTCGCGAATCACCTGCATGAAGTTATCTGGTTTGACACTCTTGATGTCTTCCACCAGCTCGGCAAGAAACTTTTGTGGGACAAGAAAGCCAATACTGTTACCGGCGGTAGCAACATTAACACCGATTACGCTACCATCTTCGATGATCGATGGGCCGCCACTCATTCCCGGGTTGAGGGCACTGGATAACAGGATTCGCTCATGCATCGTATCCTGGGTAATACCATTATAAGTACCTTCCACAATGGTCATGCCAAGATCAAGCGGATTACCGAGTGTATAGATACGTACTCCTTTACTCAGTAATTGATCATCGATCTTGAGGTATGGAGTATCAGTCGCATCGCCTTCGAGTAACGCCAGGTCATGAATCACATCAATATGGAGTAACTCGGCATTGTGGATGGTGCCATCCTGAGTGACATATTCGATCCGGTATTGTTTAGGTTCGAATACGTGTTTTGAAATGACATGATAATTGGTTGCAATCGTGCCATTGTTATCAATAAAGAAACCGCTACCGATCGTGGATTTTGAACTGGTGCCCTTATCAACGATACGTATCTGTAACAAACGGTTTTGGTACTGTTTGAAGACATCTTCCGTTGCCGCACTTGCAATATCTGGAGTGAACAGGATTCCCAATAGAACCATACTCCACAGCCACCAGTGGATAGCGTGACTGGAATAGTGAGGTTGCCCTGGAGATTGTTTTACCATGATTTTAATTAAATTAGCTTCTGGCCAGTTTGTCCAGTAAACATTGCAGGGCCTTGCCACGGTGGCTCAGGGCGTTTTTCTTATCCGGTGGTAACTGTGCCGAAGTACAGTTTTCAGTAGGAACATAAAAAATCGGGTCGTAACCAAAACCGTTATCGCCCCGTGGGGTATCGACGATTTCACCTTCCCAGGTGCCCTGGCAGATTAAAGGGGTCGGGTCATTGGCATGTTTCATTAAAACCATCAGGCATTGAAAGCGCGCCGTGCGTGGCGCGTTGTCGATGGCCTGTAATTCAGTCAACAGCTTTTCCAGGTTTTCGCTATCACTCGCACCGACACCGGCAAAACGTGCCGAGTAAATTCCGGGCGCACCATTTAACGCATCCACCTCGATACCCGAATCATCAGCGAGTGCGGGCAGGCCGGTGTGTTGGGCAGCATTACGTGCCTTGAGAATGGCGTTTTCCACAAAGGTTAGGCCGGTCTCTTCGACCTCCACGACATCAAACTCCGACTGGGCCACGACTTCGATATCCAGATCGTTTAACAGCTGGTTGATCTCACGCACCTTGCCGGGGTTGTTACTGGCCAGCACAATTTTTTTCATCGCCACAATTCCAATTTTAGCCGACGTGTTCATCCACGACGGCTAGGGCATGTTTCTGTTTGTCGATCAATTGCTGGATCGCATCTTTCCCCAGCTTCAACATAGCCTGCAGTTCATCTTCAGAGAAGGCCACGCCTTCTGCCGTACCCTGGATTTCGATAAACCCACCCTGATCATTCATCACGATATTCATGTCTGTTTCACAGTTAGAGTCTTCCGGGTAATCTAGGTCGGAGATCGGTGTGCCCTGATAAACGCCGACTGAGATCGAGGCTACATGGCCGATAACAGGATCCTCGCTAATCATATTGTTATCGAGTAAATGCTGGATCGCATCAACCAATGCGACAAAACCACCGGTAATTGAAGCAGTACGGGTGCCGCCATCCGCCTGGATCACATCACAGTCGATCGTAATGGTATGTTCACCCAGTTTCTTTAAGTCAACCGCGGCGCGCAGTGAGCGACCAATCAAACGCTGGATCTCCATGGTGCGACCACCCTGCTTGCCACGTGCCGCTTCGCGACCCATGCGGCTGCCAGTGGAACGGGGCAACATTCCGTATTCGGCGGTGATCCAGCCCTGGCCGGAACCCTTTAAAAATCCTGGCACACGCTCTTCCACACTGGCTGTGCATAACACCTTGGTATTACCAAATTCGACCAGTACAGAGCCTTCAGCGTGCATGGTGTAACGACGGGTGAATTTGACTTCGCGGATTTGATCGGTTGCACGGCCACTGGGACGAGTTGCGGACATATTCTGTTCCTTATATATAGTATTGCGATGGGGGGTAAAGGATAACGGGACTGGCGCGAAGATGCCAGTTCGATTGTTAGGGAGAATTACATCTCGTCTTTGTAGAGTTTGAAGGTCTGCTCAATAACATCAATCGCATTTTGGACGGGATCAAGCTTGGTTGCATTATTAACTTGCTCATTGATATCCGTCTTGATTGCTCGGCCGACTAACTGCAGTGACATGATCTGTATCGCCACGGCACTGGTATTATCACTGCTTGGGTAACTGGCCTGTTCCGCCTTTTCAGCGAGGTTGTCCACCGCGTCGCTAAGCCGTCCTTCCATAATGACGGCGCCCATTTGCATGTCATCCAGTGGCTCCCACAGGCCATCTGTACACAACATAATGATATCACCCTGTTGCAAGGCAACTTCATTACTGACCGTGACATCGGGCACGTTGTCACTTAGGCCGATACAGCGGGTCATGTAATTCTTCAGCGGGTGGGAAGAACGTTTGTCATGACTAATGTGGCCTTTTTGATAAAGTTTCTCGACGAAGGAATGGTCCTTGGTACGATAAATCGGCACACCGCCTCTAAATAAATAGAGGCGACTATCACCTACATGGGCCCACCAGGCTTTACCGTTTTGCACCAGGCATAACACGGCGGTCGTGCCAGGATTCACCGGCGGATCCTGTAATTTACCTTCGTCGATCACGGCAAAGTGTGCGCGATGCAGTGCTTCGGTCATGAATTCTTTAGGATGTTTGATCGGCAGTTTAGCGTTTTGAAAGTCCCTGGCGATAGTATCAACCATCACTTGGGCCGCCAGCTCACCGCCAGTGCGACCTCCCAGTCCATCACCCAGTACCAGCAATACCGTGTTATCACGTTCGAGCGCGGCTATTCGATCCTGGTTAATGGATCGATTCCCTAAACGACTTGAGCGACCAATGACGTATTGCATAGCTGTTAAAATCTAAATAAAGATTTTTTCTCCTGGGGTTTCTTACCGTTCAAGGCCTCGATTAATTTATCGACTGATTGCGGACGCAGCAGCGGATCGACTTCCATGGCCCAGTCCACTGCTTCGAGCAAGTGCTGCGAATACTTTTTCTTGAAGGCACTGGCTGCCGGTCGCAAGGTATCTTTTTCGCGACGCTGAGGAGATGAAGGAGGAGAGACACCTTCCAGGCAGGCACGCATGGTGGCGCCTATCGCATAAATATCTGTCCAGGGTCCCACATAACCACCCGGATCAAGTTGTTCGATCGGTGAAAAGCCGGGAGTGATCACCTGGTTCGGCTGGAACTGACGGGTCTGCATCATTTCATGAACCGCACCAAAATCCAGTAACAGGGGATTCGCACCTGAACGCAAGTGTATATTGCTTGGCTTGATATCGAGGTGTAACAGGCCTTTGCTATGAATCATCTGCAGGCCATCCAGCAGCGGTAAAAACACCGCCTTAATAAACGGTTCGCTCAGATTGCCTTTATGCTTCTTAATATAGGCCTGCATGTTCACCCCTTCTTCATATTCCATCACCATGTAAACGGTGCCGTTGTCTCGGAAGAAGTTAATCACGTTAACGATGTTGGGGTGTTTTAAGGTCGTCAGGGTGCTGGCTTCCTGGAAAAACAAACGCCGACCATGAGCAAAGCGTTCATTGTGTTTTTCCTGTGAGGGAATGACTGACATGTTGTCATTACGGGTGGCCAGCGAGCTTGGCATATATTCTTTGATGACCACGGCATCGGAGTCATCATCCGGCGTCGCCAGGTAGACAATACTGAAGCCACCACCACCTAATACGCTTTCGATGGTAAAACTATCGAGGCGAGTACCGGGAGGAAGGGCGTTTGCAGGTATGGTCATGCCGTATTTCAGCTTAAGTGTATAAAAAGTGTTTTTAAATTAACATATTATGATTGTGCGTAAGCTTATCATATAAAACCCGTAGTGGGAGAGGTGATACAGCTATATAAGTCGGCTCGAGTATGCCAAACTTGAACAAAAGCTGAGGTCTGGATACATCACAAATCCAGGTGTTCGGGCGATTAAACCGGATAAAAATCTATTAAAATCAGGTGTCAGAATGATCAGAAGTATGACGGCTTTTGCCAGGCAGGAAGTGAGCGAGCCATGGGGAGTACTAACCCTCGAATTACGCTCGGTGAACCATCGCTATCTCGATGTTTCCTTACGCCTGCCGGAAGAGCTTCGCGTCCTGGAAACAAAATTACGGGAAGGGATTCAAAACAGCTTAAGTCGCGGTAAAGTCGATTGTACCATGCGTTATCAACCTCACGAGATGGTTGCAGAAGACATCCAGCTCGACGAGCAACTCATCCAGAAACTGGCCAGCGCCAGCCAGGGAATCGAAAAACATTTCAAACAGACCCGCCCGGTTAGCGCCCTGGAAGTAATGCGTTGGCCCGGTGTCTTACAGCAACCCGAAGTAGAACCTGAAGTATTACAGAACACCGGACTTAAACTTTTAGAGAATGCGCTTAGTGAATTGATCAGTGCCCGAGAGCGCGAAGGTGAAAAGCTCAAACAGATTATTGAACAACGCTGCGATGGCATCAGTGAAATCGTTAAAGATATTGCGAAACTGGTTCCGGAAATAAAAGCCAACTGGCGGGAGCGCCTGCTGACCCGGCTCGAAGAAATCAAAGGTGAGCTGGACGAAACCCGCCTGGAACAGGAGCTGGCCTTCATGGCGCAAAAGATCGACGTGGATGAAGAAATCGATCGACTCACTACCCACGTTGAAGAAGTCAAGCGTGTCTTAAATCACAACAAACCCGTCGGCCGGCGTCTGGACTTTCTCATGCAGGAACTCAACCGCGAAGCAAATACGCTCGGGTCGAAATCAACCGATGCACGAACCGGAACCGCCTCGGTTGATCTGAAAGTATTAATCGAACAAATGCGCGAGCAAGTGCAGAACAT
>JASFLV010000114.1:0-8655 GCA_050117915.1 Thioalkalispiraceae bacterium
AAAATTATTGTACTTTACCACTTGCAGAAAATCATCGACTGCTTCGATATAGAATTCCTGCTTGAACCTCGCCCAACCACGCTTATACAGGGACTTTTCATAGAAGATGCTACGCTTTTTTGAACCTATGATTTCAGTGTACTTGTCCTCGGCCAGGCGGTAATCTCTCGCGCTGAAGGCATCCTCGGCAAGCCGAAACTGGCTTTCGATATAATATTTCGACTTCGGGTATTTTTTGACAAGCATCTGGAGTGTCGCAATAACTTTTTCAGGCTTGCCTCGTTGGTCGTAGGTCTTTGCCAGTTGATACAGCGTATAATCATTACCTTCGGCATTCGGATAATCACGCAATGAGGTCTCTAAAAGTTCAATCGTGCGATCCAGTTTTGCGTTGTACAGTTTGTCATCCAGTGTTGCTGTGCCTGGCGACTGGTTATCCCCTTTGCTTTTTAAAATCTTCTCAGACAGCTCAAATTCCAGCTCGGCAAGTCGGTTGAGTGCATTAATTCTCGATTTATCACTCTTGGAGGCGTGTTTAAGATAATTTGCATAGGCTTTACGAATGTCTTCATCAGATTTAGGCGCGGTGAATTTACCTGTCGTTGATTCTTTGTGGCCAACGATGTCGATATCGCTCAAGGTGGCTCGTTTGGCTGGCGCGCTACCGCAGGCAGCCAATATCGATGTTGCCATTGCGAGTACAATTAATTTTTCTATTTTCATCATTTAGCCACCAGGTTGTTATCATAAAGTCTGGCCAGGCCAAATCTGGATTGATCCATATAACTGTTTAAATGTTGAATACGTTGCTTCAGGATAGTGTGTATCATGTTTTTGATGAGGTTTTCATAGGTATCTCTCAACTGGGTAAATTCCTCATTGAGTTCCTCGTTATCCAGAATCGCCAGGTAGGGCGGATAACGGTGCAATTTTATGTAGTTCTCCAGAATAAACTCCGGGTAATCTTGAGAAAAATTGATCGGGTTGTTTTCGATCAATATTGAGGTGGTTTGTTGATTTTTCACCAGATAATGCGATACATCGATTGGGGAGTTTATTAAGGTTTTAATTTTACTGATTCGCTTCTGGTAGTACGTCACGGCCTCGGTATACCCAGAAGTCGCGGTTGTATGTTGCTGAAGTTTCTCGTAGTAGTAGGGTATCAGCAGGTAGGCCTCGTCAACGGGTAATGCATATGTTGTCTGTTGCTTGAGAATTTTAGCGGCATTCAGGGCGCCAATGAAATCTTCCTGGTTTGCCGCGGTGAGAGACAGACCCAGTAGAGCTTTATTGGTATACGTGCTTCGCAAACCGACTTTACGGAATGCATTGCGTGAATGCCGGTAATATTCCTGGTTCAGGAATGAGTAGCCCAGGGTCAGATACAAACGATTCAGTGATTCTTCCTGCTGTTTGCTCTCAGATTGTGCCAGGGCTTGTTCGATGAGAATATGGCCATCCGTCCACCATCCCTGCCTGATATTGGCGATCGCCATATTTAACCGGGCAGCAATAAAATAACGAGATTCTTTCGGGATTTTATTATAAGCATGTAAGGCACCCCGATGATTTGTGAGCTTTTGTAGTGAGATACCCTTGATTAGCAAAGCATGGTGATAATCTTCATGCGGCAGGTCACTGATACTGCCCTTCAGATAATCAAGAGTTTCCTGCCACTTTTCCTGTTTGAAAGAGTATTTCGCAAAAATATAGGCGATATTCGACACCAGCGTTCGGTCGCCTTCCTGCTTGATCCAGTCATAGAGCAGTTTCGCATAGTGCCATTCATTCTGTTCCAGCAGGATGTCGATAAAATTGAATATGACCAGGTTGTCATAATTGTTTTTCAACATCGGGATATTTTTTACAACCAGGCCAGCCGCAAGCAGTTTTTCGCCTCTGTCGATATGTTTGTTCACGACTGCTTCCAAAGGTTTAACCGAGTTGTACGTTTTTAGCTGATAACTGTTTTGCTGTAAGAGGGTTTGATGAAACTTTCTCGAAAAAGCATGATGTTGGTGTGTAAGCCGTTCATATGCATATGATGGAATGGTAAAAGATGTAGCTGTCTCTGCATTGAGCAAAGCAGGGAAAAATAAGCAGATAGGTAGCAAAACAGTCTTTGCACTGTAGCTGCAAAAATGTCTAGCGAGAAAAGTATACCGCATAAACATGCTAGGCAATATTGTAGGTGAATTGACCTTCATCTGTTACATTCACATCGATTTTGGAAATTTCATCACCATTTGAGAGTCTGCCCAGGCATTCTGATGCCATTTCGGGCAACATGGTGCGGGTCAGAATGTTTTCAATATTTCTGGCGCCGGTATCAACTTCCTGGCTCCTTGCCACGATATGCAGCATGACATCGTCGTGGTAATTGAACTCTGCGTCATAATGTTCT
The DNA here is from genome assembly GCA_050117915.1 of Thioalkalispiraceae bacterium. Classification (GTDB taxonomy): domain Bacteria; phylum Pseudomonadota; class Gammaproteobacteria; order UBA6429; family Thiohalophilaceae; genus SZUA-24. The sequence goes on from JASFLV010000114.1 coordinate 2,405, forward strand.
TTGATACGTTTTGCTATGCGATTCATATTGATTTTACAAATCTTCAATAAATCTTCATCCCCTAACGGGTAATAGGGGATAACGTTTGTCCGTCCGAGAAATGCAGGTTTAAAATACTGCAGTAACTGGGGCCTGAAATTGTCCAGCAACACTTCCGGGTCGGGTAATTCTTCGCTTTGCGCACACATCGCACGAATATGCTCTTCACCGGCATTCGATGTCATAATAATTACGGTATTGCGAAAATCGATATCACGGCCTTCACCATCTTTGATCGTGCCCTTGTCGAACAGGTTATAAAATATATCCTGTACACCTGGGTGGGCCTTTTCCATTTCATCGAGTAACAGGACGCTGTAGGGTTTTCTCCTAACCGCCTCGGTCAGTACTCCCCCTTCGCCATACCCCACATAGCCGGGCGGTGAGCCAAGCAGCATGGAAACTTTGTGCTCTTCTTTGAATTCAGACATATTAATCGTCGTTATATTTTGCTCGCCCCCATAGAGTACGTCAGCCAGGGCCAGAGCGGTCTCTGTTTTACCAACACCACTGGAACCCACCATAAAAAAGACGCCAATCGGTTTGCGTGGATCAGTCAGACCAGCTCGAGCAGTACGGATGTTTTCGGCGATGGCGTTCAAGGCATGGGATTGACCTATCACACGTTCACCGAGTCGATCCTGAAGATTCATGATCGATTGAATCTCATCAGAGACCATTTTACCCACCGGGATCCCGGTCCAGTTGGCGACCACTTCGGCAATGGCCTGGCTACCCACATTGACCTGGATCATCGGCTCCTCGCCCTGGATCTCAGTTAATTCACTCATCAAGCTACGGAGCTTGTCTTTGATAGTACTACGCTCAGAATCAGATAATAATTTTGGTGCATCGGCCTGTTTGCGAGCCTCTTCTGAAAGAGACTGGGCATGAAAATCTTCTTCAATCTGTTGTTGCAGGCTATGTATCTGGTCGACAACCTCTTTTTCTTTATCCCACTGTAGTTCCTGTTCTTTCAGGTGCGCTTCGAGTTGTTGCTGTTCAGCCTTTAATTCATTGATTCGCTCCTCGCAATTGCCCAGTGTGGCATTTTCACGTTCAAGCGACTTAATGTTGGTCTGACACTGAGTGATACCGCGCCGGGTATCTTCTATGGCAGCGGGCGTGGCGCTTTGACTCAAAGCAACTCTTGCGCATGCAGTATCCAGCAAGCTGACAGACTTATCGGGTAATTGACGCGCGGTGATATAACGACTGGATAACCGTACTGAGTCAACGATTGCTTCATCCATAATCCGCACACCGTGATGGCTCTGTAACATTTCTGAGATGGCGCGCATCATGTTGATCGCTTTTTCCTCGCTGGGTTCTTCAATCTTGACCACCTGGAATCGGCGTGTCAGGGCAGGGTCGCGTTCAAAATATTTTTTATACTCTGCCCAGGTGGTCGCGGCAATCGTGCGTAACTCACCTCTTGCCAGTGCCGGTTTCAACAGGTTTGCCGCGTCACCCTGGCCTTCCTTACCACCAGCACCGATCAAGGTATGCGCTTCATCGATAAACATAATAATCGGTTGGGGTGAGGCCTTGACCTCGGCAATGACCGATTTCAACCGGTTCTCAAATTCACCTTTCACACTGGCCCCGGCCTGTAGCAAGCCGAGATCCAGCGCCCGTACACAGACGTCTTTAAGTGGATCGGGTACATCTCCGGAGGCAATGCGCAGTGCAAAGCCTTCTACAACCGCGGTTTTACCGACGCCTGCCTCACCAGTGAGAATGGGGTTGTTCTGGCGGCGGCGAATCAGGATATCGATAATTTGCCGTATTTCTTCATCACGACCCAGAACTGCATCAATTTTTCCCTGTCGGGCGTCTTCTGTTAAGTTGACAGTAAATTTATCCAGTGACGGTGTTTTACTGGGAGCGCCGGGAGTACTTGCTTGATCGCTGCTCGAGGTATCGCCCATAGCCGCACTGGTAGATTCCTGGGTTGTGCCAACAATCGCCCGGGTGACTTCGCGTAGCGATTCCGGCTGGATCTTCTTGAGTTCGCCGGAAGAGGCTTCAGTGGTCCTGCGCAGGCTATCATCAAGCATTAAGGCGGTAAGGATATGCGCGGAAGTCGCGACGTTGTGTCCATACTCGACAGATGCCAGCATCCAGGCATTCTTGGCAATATCCACCACGGTTGGGGAAAGAGCAGGGGGGCGTGTGTTTCCTGATTTGATTCTATCCAGCTCACGATTTAAATCCTGAGTAAGTTTGCCTAAATCAATTTCAAACTTTTCCAGGATCGCAAGTAGGTCACTATCAGGAATTTCCAGTAACTTTAATAGCCAGTGTTCAATCTCAACATTGTAATGGGTGCGAGCCAGGCACAGACCGGCAGCACCTTCCAACGCATTGCGACATGGTTCATTAAGTCTCCCAACCAGAGACTTTAAATCAATCGTTATCATTACTCTTCCCTCTTATACCCTGCAAAAATGCCACGCTAATTGTTGTTGTAATGTATCAACTGCGTGCCATTAGTTATTTTAATAAATTCTTAACAAATTCTTTTAACTTTGTCGCAACAATTAATCCCGCAAATTTTAACAAATCGGTCGTGCTTATTATAAAATTCACCAATACCGCCTGCACGAATTATCCAGTTGTATTTTTCACCATAAAGATAAGCTGTACCCTGTGAATAACATGGTAGTAGTTCGTAGGATTCTCTAGCGTCGTCATCTTTAATTTGTGCAGCATTGAAATAAAAATCCCTGACCTGTTGTTCAGATAAATAGAAACCTTTGCAAACTGATGCCATTTGAGGGCGATCATCGATATTTTTGCCACGAAACTGGACGTCAATATGTGAGATAGGGGCATCTTTGTCTATTGTTGAGCATGCGGTAGTCATCATGCTAACAATTAAAATAATCAACTGGATAGTTAGTGTTGTATTTTTCATAAGCGTATAACCACATTAACAATTTAATTGAAAATTTCAGTAAACTCATAGGAACCGTCTTGATGACACCGGTATGTCAACTGTCTCAGCAGATTCGGTAACGGGTTTTGTGCCGGTCGATAACCAGGTATTCCATCCAATGACTGCAGATTGATTTGTTGATAAATTGACACGTTCGGGGATATCTTTTTTATTAATCCGCATAATGAAATCATAATCATGGTCAATACCGATATAAAGGCGCACGATTTCGTTGAGTGCCTTTAGTGCACTTTTCCCCGGTGCAAACTTGTGGAGCTGGTTTCTGTTAAGTGGCCCAAGAATAATACGTACCTTACCTTGTGCAAACCAGCCTTTTCGGCCAAGCATGACAGATCTACCGAGGCAGTTATTTTGTCCTTCATTATTGATTCCGGGCAACCGGGTGCGGACATCGTCAATCAGGTCCTGCCATTGCCCAATAAATTCTTTTATTTCCACTGGGATTGAGAAGTGATGCTCCAGAATTTGCTGAAGGCCGGAAGCGCTTCTGACTTTTTTTGTCAGTAAACCGGCATAATAAATAATCGATTCGTCTTTTGTGTACAAACGGTTGGTACTATAACGTGTGCCAAAACCAACGAGTGAGAGCAGGGCCTGTGTATAATTGTCCTTGCTGTCTGATTCAATATTATTAAGGCGTTTGCGTTCATACTCAATCGGGAACTTATATTTACTTGATGCCTGGTAAAATAGAGAGGTCGTACGGTGGTTGAAAATATTAAAAAAGTCGACCATTGAGCTGTCTTTCAGCTTTAATCGTTTCAAGGCAGTCTCTGTATAGTGATAAGGTAATATACCGCCACTACCGGTAAGCCCAATAAAATTAACGTCCATTTTCCATTGATTAATCTTTGCATCTTTGATTGTTGCTTTAACAGATGCGATTTCCGAGGCGGGAAATGAAAACGACTGTCGGGTATTGAAGCGCACAAATTCAGAGGACGGTGGCATATAACGCGCGATTGGCTTGTTCGTTGCCTTGTCGACCTGAGTGATTCTCAGGGCAGTAGAGCGCTCCAACAAACGAACTGCCTGCTGAAAAGAAAAATCATAAGGATGTTCTGTAAGTTGTTTTATTACAGAAGTATTTTTTCGCCAGCTCGTGGTGGACATTTTTTCAGATAACCTTCTTTACTTTTTACTTTTACAAGTAACCGCGTGAATGAGTTTATCGAGCAATATAGGGCAAAGAAATGCTCAAGAATTGTTGAAAACAGGTAAGCACTACTGCCAGTCAATAGTGAGTCATCTAGCTCAAGCTCGACTTCCATGCCACGACACATGGTCGCGTGGCCATCAATATTAAGTGGTGCGCTGATAGGCCTGGCAGTGATTGAAATGATTGATTCAATCAAGGCACGGGTGACTGATGATTCCTTGAAATCATACAGACGCAGAATCTCTTTCAGTGCCATTGTGGCATCATCACGACCGGTCAGTGACAGGTAATTCAAGTTGAGATGCGAGATTAATCTCCAGCGCGCATGATTTCTTAGTGGTGCGCGGACCACCGATGTCGGCTGCACCAGGCAGCGGATGCGTGAACAGGGTGGCGCACTATCAACGCATTGTAATTTTGGCTGCTCTGCCGTGAACGGTAGCTTCTCCGGCAAGTCGCGATTACTACAGGTGGTTTCCAGGCTGATGGTACGATCTTCGGGTAAATTCGGATTAAAATGTAGATCAACCAGCGACAGGTACATGTCGGTCCCTTCGTCACGGTCAAAGATTCCCATTTTGGATTGACGCCTGGTCGCAAACCAGAAGGAGTGGGTCTCACTGTTCTGTTGATCGTGATTCAGACCATAAAACGGAGTATAGACCTCATCTTCCCCAGAGGATGATGACGCAGTCACGGTATCAACTGAATAGATTTCATAGCCGCGGGGACGTCTGGAGTCCGGGATGATCTGATATTCTGTATTGGTATGATCCAGCTTGATAGGGTCAGCCGTATGCGAAAACAGATTAATGATGGGTGTACAACCGAGCGCAAAGGTAGTCTCTGATATATTGTGTTCAAGTTCGATATCAGAGCTATTCAGATAAAAGTACAAATCCAAAGTGTCCGCCGCATTATCAGGGATTTTATCTGCCAGACCGGATATATCTATAAACATGAATTTTTCAGGAAAAATGAAAAATTCAGTCAATAACCGGTAACCAATGAACGATGATGGGGGATAGGGCAGCAGCCCCTCATCCGCAGCAAAACCCACGGGTTTTATAACATTACGCCCGAGAAAGACCGGTGTGGTATCATTCTCAGACAAGGCCATCACCGTGTTGCTACAGTCATTCAACAGCATTTGATACAGCGGATTGATATGCTGGGACTGGCCCTTCAGGTAAAAGCGCAACTGCTCTGGGCGCAAGTCAGCAAAACTTATCTCTTCTGAAAAGGTTGCTAATGATAATTTCAGGACACTTTCCGCACCATGAATACTGTTCGAACCCGGTGCTGAGAAAGGTCGACCAATCAAACTGGCAGAGCGAACCCTGATGGGTAACAGTTCTGTATCATATACAGTAGTAAAACGGCAGTTTTCCCCCTGGAACTGTTCGGTTTCGAGCAAGGTGTTTTTCGGGACATTATATTTGGCATCCAGTTGTTCTGCATCCGCTTCGAATTGCAAAATAGACATCGATGGAATTGGCCGTTGATAATGCGGAAATAAAATATTCAGTAACGCATCGCTCAACTCAGGAAAATCATCGTCCAGTTTGTGTTGAATTCGTGCATTTAGAAAAGCAAACCCCTCGATTAACCGGGAGACATGTGGATCTTCGATGGTTTCATCGTTTACCCCAAGGCGGCCCGCAATTTTTGGATGCTCTTTGGCGAATTCAGCTCCCAGTTGACGCATAAAGGCCAGTTCTTTTTCATAGTAGGGTAATAATTCATCAGCCATGACTGACTTCCTTAACGTTTACTGTACGGGTGACTGATTCGAGTACGGAATCAAAGACAACAACCTCAGGAAGTGGATCAGCATAGATGACAGCATCAATTCTGAAGCGTAAGGTACGATCATTATTATCCGAGTTGTCGAGAAACGATATTTTCACTGATTTGAAACGTGGTTCAAATTGTCTCAGTGTTTGTTCCAGTTTTCGCGTGAACTGGTTTCTTTTTTCGATATCAATAATATTCACTGTGGCTAAATCGGGTAAGCCATAATTTAATAAAGAGCAATCCAGCTCTGGGTAATCATCAGACGGCTCTAAAATATAGAATCGAGTGTTTAGC
>JASFLV010000115.1:0-8510 GCA_050117915.1 Thioalkalispiraceae bacterium
TAAGAAGCGAAAATTTAGGCCAGAACAGGTTATCCTGTTTGGTCGATCATTAGGTGGCGCGGTTGCGACCAACCTGGCTACCCAGGTTAATGAACGGGCATTGATCCTTGAGTCTACCTTTAGTTCGGCTAACGATATGGCGGCGATGATGATGCCAGTAATCTCGAGACTGGTTTATCTTCGTTATGACTTCAATATCGAGAAGAATATTTCTCAGATTAATTCTCCTTTATTGCTGATGCACAGTCAGGATGATGAAATAGTGCCTTACGGGTTAGCTGAAAAGATCTTCAATGCTGCAAAGTCTCCAAAATATTTTTTTGAACTCAATGGCGATCACAACAGTGGTTTTCTACAGAATATACCAAACTATAAGCAGGCGATTGAATGGTTTATTGAAAATAATTAACAACAATAGAACGTTTTTGCTATAAATACGGTAACTTTAACTCTACATATTAAGGAGTCGACGAATGGAATTTGCTTTTCTTGGTGTAATACTTGGACTGGTCTCAGTTATCCTTGTCCGTGTTGCTTATACGGCCAGAGATGTGAATGAAATAAAGGTGATGTTATCCAGGGTATTAGTACAGTCTGATGAAAAAGAGGGCTGATCATATTTTGTATAATCATTTTATTGTAACGGCTAAGACAGCTGATGTATAAAAATTAACCAGGTCGCCGTTCAAGCAGTAATGTCTGAAATACTTGTAATATTTCTATGAGATTTTAGATAAACTGAAATGAAGAGATGTATTCACGATAATTCTGATTCAAAATGTAATCGTTTTTAAATGGGTGGCTCAAATAAGTGGCAACAGCAGCAATCTGGCTTAGTTTTGCATTTATCCTCGGGCTTTTTATGCGCCAGGTTGGTTTGCCACCACTGGTTGGTTATCTTGCTGCAGGTTTTATTCTTAGCATCCTTGGTCATGAAAGTAATGATATCCTTGAAGAGATTGCCCATGCCGGGGTTTTATTATTACTTTTTAGTATCGGTCTGAAACTCCGCTTAAGTACACTGATCCGTACTGAAATTCTCGCCGGCTCACTATTGCACATGTTAATTACAGTCGGCCTGGTTTACCTGATCTTCGTGACTGCCTTCAGTTTTGATCGGCAGATGGCTGTGATGGCAGCAATCGCCCTGGCTTTTTCCAGTACCGTTGTTGCAGCTAAAGTTCTGGAAGGCAAGCGTGAATTACGCGCCTTTCATGGGCGTGTCGCTATCGGTATCCTGATTATGCAGGACCTGGTTGCAGTTGCGGTACTTAGCATTGGTAATGGTGTGGCCCCATCCCCCTGGGCATTTATCCTAATCGGCTTGTTGTTTATACGGCCGGTAATGTTCAAGTTACTGGATATTACTGGTCATGGTGAACTAGTTGTATTGTATGGGTTATTGCTCGCCCTGGTAATCGGTGGTTCCAGTTTTGAATATTTTGGACTGAGCTCGGAATTAGGTGCGTTGCTGTTGGGTGTCATGCTCGCCAGCCATAAACGGGCAATGGAATTATCCAATTCATTGTGGAGTCTGAAAGAAATTCTCCTGGTGGGTTTCTTTCTGCAAATTGGGCTACTTGGACATCCTGACCTGGAGACTGTTCAACAAGCGCTGCTGATTAATGTGCTTGTGCCTTTTAAAGCACTTTTATTCTTTTTTATTCTTATCTTATTCCGGTTACGCGCACGTAGTTCCTTCCTTGCTAGCCTGAGTCTTGCAACCTACAGTGAGTTTGGACTCATCGTTGCCAGTATGGGTGTTGAGCATGGTTGGTTCACAAATGAGTGGCTGGTATTGCTGGCGGTCTCAGTTGCTATCTCGTTTGCTATTGCTGCACCCCTCAATCGTTATGCACATGAGATCTATGAATGGCTTGAGAAGTTTCTCCACTATTTTGAAACGAGCAAAAGTCATCCTGATGATGAACCGATTAATATCGGTAACTCTCATATCATGGTAATGGGCATGGGTCGTATCGGCACAGGCGCCTATGATTTATTATCGCAGCAACAACATAGAGTGATTGGACTGGATTCGGATCCAATAAAAGTTGAACAGCATCGAAAAAAAGGGAGAAGGGTACTCTATGCAGATGCAGAAGACCCGGGACTCTGGGCGAACCTGAAACTCGAAGGTGTTCATACTGTTTTATTAGCCATGCCGGAATTGACTGCCAAGATACTTGCTGCACGCCAGTTACGTAAATTGGGATTTGAAGGGACGATTACCACAACCGTTGTATTCGATGAAGAGGTTGATCAGTTAAAGTCAGCGGGTGCGGACTATATCTATAATTACTATGATGGTGTTGGGGCGAGCTTTGCACAAAACTCACTAGAGAAAGTTAATCAGCAAACTTAGCTCAGCCTGTTTATACCCAAATTGTTGCTTCTGATGAAATAATCCCACAAAGAATATAGGAGTATGCCTGAATCATATAACAGCAAAAAAATAACTTAGTGGGTGAGTTATCCCGGTAGCGACTGAACACTTCAGCAATGGGCAAAAGCAAATGAGTGCTATACTGATAAATTCAGAAACAAACTAATCAATGTTATTTTTATGGTAATTTCTCGCAGTCCTTATCAGCAGGTCATGATAGTGCTTGTCCTGGTGATTGTATTTGCTTTAGGCAACTATGTCGCACCTTTTACAGACCTGCAACGGCACTGGTTTGATAATATTTTCTGGACCTTAAGCGCCTTAATAACGGGAGCGGTATGTTTATTGGTTGCACGACAGCTAACCGGGGCGGATCGGCTGGCATGGCAGTGTTATGGTTATGCTTGTCTGAGTTGGTTTACAGGGATGCTGATCTGGTCTTATCTAGAGTTAATTGCTGAACAAACTACCCCATTTCCTGCTTTGTCTGATATTGGTTTTCTTGGTTTTGCACCATTGATTCTTTGTGGATTGATCAATGAGTTCACCCGCATGACGGGAAAACAGTTGACCTTGAAGAATATCAGTGACGTTGGATTGATTGCTTGCGCGGTTGCGTTGGCCTGCCTGATTAGTCTTAGTGAATATTTATTCAATCCTGAACTGGGAGTATTCTATATAGTAACTGCGTTAGCTTTTCCTGTTCTATATATCAGTACATTCGTCTATTCATTATTAATGTTGCTACAACACGCGAAAAAACCAGAACGTAATGTTTTGCTATTACTTCTAGCGAGTCTTGCTATACATGCAGTTGTTAACACTTTATATGCAAAATCATTACTTGATTTAGAATATGCGGCAGGATCCTATCTTGACGTATTCTGGATAATTGGCTTTGGTTTGATTTACCTTGCCGCCACTCAAAAGTTTCGTATCCAGTCTACAGTAACAAATCCTGCAAAAATTGATCTTTCCAGTGAACGTGTAAGGACACTGGAAATAATTATTTTTGCTTTGACGGCGTTGGCCGTGAGTGTTGTTGGTTTTTTGCAGTATAAAAATATCAACCCGGATATATTCAGGTTTTTATTGCCTTTGGCGGTTATAGCCACCGTTTTTATTAGTCTGCGAGAATGGTCAATTTTCAGAATTGAGAGGCAATTGAGTGATGAATTAAAAAATTCAGAAAAAGAGCTTAGCAAAATCCTGGATACACTACAGGACACATTTTTTCGGATTAACATGAAAGGTAAACTACTGAAGATATCACCATCGATTGCTGAACTGGCTGGGTATACACAGGATGAATTGATTGGCAGTAATATTTCTAAATTATTTTTCAGACGAACCTACAAGGATATGAATTTAGTCCTTAGAGACGATGGCTACTTATATAATTATGAGATTCCTCTGAGGCATAAAAATGGTAATAGTATCTGGGTGGCAATTAATGCTCAATTTGTTAAAGATATTCTTGATATCCCACGCGGTATAGAAGGGACAATCCGTAATATCAGTGAACGTAAAATCACTGAAGCCGAAATGGACAAGCTCTCAAGAGCACTTACACAAACAGCTGATATTGTTATGATTACTGATCGGTCAGGTACTATTGAGTATGTGAACCCTGCATTTTTAGAGATTACTGGCTATAGCAGACTCGAGGCTGTTGGGAAACAGGCCAGTTTGTTGAAGTCAGGTAAACAGTCTGCCGAATTCTACCAAAACCTGTGGAAGACAGTTTTATCCGGTGAGCCGTTTAATGACGTATTTATTAATAAGAAGAAGAATGGAACTTATTATTACGAATCAAAAACTATTACACCGATTATTGATCATAAAGGTGAGATTACAAATTATATTTCTACCGGAAAAGATATTACTGAGCAAATGCATGCCCAGGAACGGCTTCAATTTCTTGCCCATCATGATACTTTAACTGAATTACCTAATCGTGCGATGTTCCTTGAGCGAACAAAACTAGCCCTGGCAAGAGCACGCCTGGAAGGGAACAGGCTGGCGATATTATTCATGGACCTGGATAGTTTTAAGTACATCAATGATAGTTTAGGGCACGAGATCGGAGATCAGTTGCTTGTCAACATTGGGCGTCGATTGCTAAACCAGTTACGTGATGGGGACATCATTGCCCGCTTTGGTGGCGATGAATTTGTGATTTTGCTTGATAATACAATTAAGGAAACTGATGTTTCCAACATGGCTGGTAGGATACTTGAGACCTTGACACCTTCTTTCAATATCAATGGTATGGAGCTTCACATCACCGCAAGTATTGGGATCAGTCTGTTTCCAACGGATGGTGATGATGCTGATACATTATTGCGTAATGCTGACAATGCGATGTACCGCGCCAAGGAAATCGGTAAAAACACATACAAGTTCTTTTCAGATGATATGAGTATCCGTGCCTACGAGCGGCTCACCATGGAGAATAAGCTCCGTCAGGCTTTAAAGCGGGAAGAATTTGTTCTCTATTATCAGCCTCAGGTAGATATTTCAACGTCAAGAATTATTGGTGTCGAGGCCTTATTACGCTGGAATCATCCTGAATTGGGGCTTATCTCACCTGCAGACTTTATTCCGATTCTTGAGGAGACGGGTCTGATTGTGCCAGTAGGCGAATGGGTGTTGCAACAGGCATGCTCTGACGTGCGTTATTTGAGTACATCGGACAGCGATAAGTTCGAAGTCGCAGTCAATATTTCAGCAAAACAACTCAATGAACCGACATTTAATGGGATGTTAGCCAGTATTATTAATGACTGTAATCTGGGTAAAAATCAGATACAGCTGGAAATGACAGAAAGTATTCTAATGCGATATGACACTGATGTAGTCGATACCTTGAATAAAATCAGGCAACAGGGAATTAGTATTGCACTGGACGATTTTGGCACGGGTTATTCATCTTTGAGTTATTTAAAACGCTTTCCGATCGATACGATAAAAATTGATCGGTCCTTTATTCGTGATATCAAAACAGATCCAGATGATGCCGCCTTGACCTCAGCGATTATTGCCATGGGGAAGAGCCTTGAATTACAGGTTATTGCAGAAGGGGTCGAGACTGATGAACAATTGGAGTTCCTGCGGCAGCAGGATTGTGACGCTATACAGGGGTTCCTTATCAGTAAACCCCAACCAATCGCTGATTTAAATGAGGTGCTCAATGCATCTGATACGCTGAAACCTATGTATTATTCAGCGGGTAAGGAAAATCATGACTAATTCAACAGCAATAGATTAGTGCATAAGTATTTAGTTAAATGATAAAGCAAAATGCCAGAATATTTCTCACTTTATTCTATACTTGGTAGGGTACGAACTTAATATTTCTTGTTATGAAACTATCAACGACAGAGCTTGAAGCAATGCGCGAGAATGTTGCTGCATTGCTCGATACATTACAGCTGGATGCCTATTTGTTTGAAGTCGAACCCAAAGAGGGGCAATGGGAGATCAAAGTCGAATGCCCTATTGATGAAGGTTGGGAAACCTTTCGCTTAACAGCCGAAAAAGATTACTTACTGCACGGTTTTGATGATGCGGTTGTACGCGAGGTGTTACTGGATAATTGGCGGGTCGCGCTTGCTGGTTGTCGTGTGAAAACCTCGTAACTCTCTCAGTCAGGAGGTTGTTATGGTAATGACGATTACATCACCAGTGTTTCCGGAAGGCAGCGAAATCCCCAAAGTGTATACCTGTGATGGCCGTGATATTTCACCACCACTTGTATGGCAAGCCGTACCATCTGATGCCAGTAGCCTGATTTTGATTGTCGATGATCCAGATGCGCCAGACCCAGCTGCCCCAAAAATGACCTGGGTTCATTGGCTGTTGTATAACTTGCCGACAGATTGTGACGGACTGCCTGAGGCCGTCGAGTCAGCCTCACTCCCTGTGGGAACGCTGGAAGGGCTGAATGATTGGCAGCGCAAAGGTTATGGTGGTCCATGTCCACCTGTCGGACGACATCGTTATTTTTTTAAGCTCTATGCACTTGATACCAGTCTGGAAGATCTGGGAATGCCTGACAAGGCCAGACTGGAGAAAGCCATGGCAGGTCACATTATTGCTGAAGCTGTATTAATGGGAACTTATCAGCACTGATTCGATTTAACACTTATAAATTCTTTTATAACTATGATCAGAAAACGGGGGCTAATTGCTACCCATCTTGCGATGGCTTATAAAAGATTCTATTCACTCACAAAATCAGGCGGTTTGATTACCAAAACCACCTGCCCAGAAAGCATGGTCTTTATTCAGAAATTCATCGTAAGGTAAGTAGTGTGAGCCATCACAGGAAAAAGTCAGGCTAATGATACCGTTGAAGATGTTCAGCGCACCTGCACGTAAATATAGTGTTTCGTCCATGTAACGTAATTGACGGAATCCTTCCAGAATCGGACGTATACTGCTTTCCGGTATGCTGGCATCTTCAGGGTAGTTTTTGTTTGGATATGCCAGGCAGATATTCGGGTCTGTCAGGGCATCAATGCCCAGCAATCGATATCGATATGGGTCATCATAATGCCAGATGACCGCACGGTTACTCGAAAAGTGTAATTTCGCATGAAACACACCATGGTCGACGATTAATTCGTCTATAACACCGAGAACGACATCAATCTCTCGATCCATCTCACTGTCGATCCGGCTTTGGGCAAAGACGTTTCCTCGGATCGATGGATCGCCCTTAATTTGGGTCCATTGCCTTGGCTCCTCATATAAATCACGGGTGAGAGGCAGATCGCGTAAGTCAAAGTCAGCACCAATGAAACCCATTGCCTTGCCTTGTTTGTCACGGACAATCTGGATTGCTGTCAAGGAGGGGCGTTTGGCACGTAAACTTATGTAGGCCGTTGATAGAACAAAATCAGAGCTGGGGACAACTTCATTCATGTAGGGCCGCTGTGAGCGGTCCCGGCCGAAGTCTTTTTCAATAATACCTTCATGCGTGATATTGTCACTTATCTGGATGGCGTTGAGATCCAGTGCATAGAGAAATTTGCAGTAGGGCATTGTTCGTAACACTTCGCCAAGTGCGCGATCAAGTTGTTCACGGATTCCCCAGACTTTACGGCATGACAAGGCAGCCCTTTTTAACGGATCTGACAGCATCTGTGTCAGCAACTCTCGCTGTCGAGTAATACTCTCCTGTAAGGTCGGTTGATTAGTATCCATTGGCATTGTTTTTCATGAACGTAAATCAAGTATAACAACAAAACAAAAGTGTTCCTGTTACACACTATGACTTTCTGTTATAGACTAAGTATTAATAATAGTGTTATCAAGTTGGGTTATCGCCCGCGACCCTTCTTTCCCCCTTTTTTAGCTGGCAGGGTAAACCAGTCTTCTGGAACAATTTCGTGAAAATAATCCGCCTCATCAATTAGTAAATGATGAGTGGTGCGTTTAACCGCTGCTATTTCAACCCGCACCCCTTCTCCTTTGAGGTGGTTAACAAGTTCAATGAAGTCAGAATCGCCGGACATGATGATGATCGTGTCAATTTTACTGGATAGCTGGGTTGCTTTAATTGTTAAAGGTATATCTGCACTTTTATGGCACGGTCTTACAGAACCATGGTAATGGGTATGCAGACGCTCCCTGAGTTTCTCTGAAATATGCTTGCCCTCACGAAAGTAGACCAGGCGGTTAAGGCCTCTATTATCTAGCAGTCGTGGGATGAGGGTATCGAAATTGATCATGGTATTCGGATCATTTGTTTCATCATGGATACTACGTTCAATATTATTGCCATCGATCAAGATCGCAACGGATTGATTAATTAAAACCTCTGGATTGCTAGTTTCACTCATGGCTGTATAACACTAAATCTGTTGAATGAAGTTTTCATTATTTTTAGGGTCCTTTATTAATTTGTCTTTTACCTAGTTCACGTTCTGCTACTTCATAACCGAGTTTGATTAACTCTTCAGCTCGATAAAATTCATAGCTACGGGCAATTTTGCTGGGAAATTCAAGGAGAATATCAGGCGAATAGGCAGCTATCTTCATCTTGGCAATGGATTGTTGCATAGTTTCGATACAACCTGTGATTATCTCGTAGAAACCCAGTTGTTCATTCCTTTCA
>JASFLV010000116.1:0-8447 GCA_050117915.1 Thioalkalispiraceae bacterium
CCGGCTTTATAATTATTTTATTCAGTTGACTAAACGGCCAGCTTCTCACCATCACCATTTAGGTTTTGTCTGACCCGTTCCATCAATAAAGCAACATCATCCCCTTTACGCCACTGCGCCATACCAAAATCTGTAATCAGTTCAAATTGTCCCGCCTCTATGCCAGGCAATTCAACTTTAGTCAAGTGCTCCTTGATCTTGTCACGCAATTCGCTGGTAACAGACTCCTCGGTCTCCGGCAGAATAAATAAAAATTCATTTTTATCCAGACGACCGATGACATCTGCCCAGCGCATCTGATCATTCAGCATCTGGCTGATACTCAGCAGTAATTCGTTGGCGCGATCGTTACCATACTTTTTGATGTAATCTGATAAATTCGATAAACGCAAAACCATTGTTGATAGTGAATTACCATAACGACGGCTGCGCGAAGCCTGTTGTTCAAGGTTCTGAAACAGCGCCCGGCGATTTGGCATGCCGGTAATCTGGTCTATCGGATTCAGCTCGGCGACTTTGGTACGCAAGCCTTCACGATCCTCGATCAGGTTTTGTAACTGAGTGACATCACTGCAGTACTGCAAATAATACTCACCGAGCGGGACCGACATACATGCCATCCAGTATGCATCGCGTTTATTGGTTGCATTCAAATAAACATGTCCCTGGGTGAACAACTCCTGCACATCTGCACCTAGTGAATCGATCTTTTTACCCAGCAGCTGTGAACCTGATAAAGTCGTAATCCGTTTGAAACTATCATTGGCCCAGACAATTTCCTGGTCTTTATTGACAAGGGCTAACGCCGCGGGGAGTGAATCCAGGAATTGCTGCACCATGGCGGGTGGCAAGTGTTCTAACATAATCAAATATCCTTACAGTTCTATATTTTGTGCCATTTGTGAGGGGGGTAATACAGATCATAGTCTGCATTCCTGATTTTTCATCCGTTCAGCAGGCAATAACGACCAAATACGAAATACCTATACCATAAATTAAATATGGTATTTATCTTCAATCTAAACAAAGGGTTAGAAAGTCAATAAATCTATATATTTATTAATGTGATCGATGGCATGTTATTGTAATACCTGGAGTTTTGAAGATCCCCGGCCACTTGCCGATAACCCTATTACTATGGCAAGGCAGGCCCAGATACCCGAACAGGACAGCGTGTTTGATTTCAAGGAAATCAAGCAGCGCTTTCTTGATCTCAATAAAGCGCGATTACGGCGCACTCTCGGTGAGTTGCGCCAGCGCCAGCGTGAATTTGTTGATTTACTACCCCTGCTTTATCACATTAATCACCCAACCTTACCAGGCTATGTCTCCAAAACGACACCTGCAGGAATCCCTGAATATACGCCGAACAATGAAACACTCAACCTGAGTAAACGAATCTCGAAAAGCTTTGCTTATAAGAAGCGCGCCTACCGGCGATACCATATCCAGGCCTTGTACTTAATGGGAAGTACCGGGACGATTGCTTATTCAAACAAAAGCGATTTTGATATATGGATCTGTTATGACAGTTCGCTCAAGCCAGACCAAATAGAGTCACTTAAAAAAAAATCCCATGCCATAGAAGAATGGGCAGAAACACTCGACATCGATGCGCATATCTTTCTGGTTAACCCGGAAGAATTTAAACAGGGCAAACATGACGCCCTGAACAAAGAGAGCAGCGGCACGGCATTGCACTATTTGTTACTGGAGGAATTTTATCGCACCAGTTTGCTCCTTGCCGGACGTTATCCGATTTGGTGGCTGGTTCCTCCCGAATATGAGCAGAATTACGAAGAATTTGTTAGTGACATAAAAACTAAACGTTTTATTCATGGTCGTGACAATATCGATTTTGGTGGGCTGGCCCAGGTTCCCGCGGAAGAATTCTATGGCGCAACCTTGTGGTTGCTGTATAAAGGAATCAACTCCCCCTACAAGTCGGTATTAAAAACATTACTCATGGAAGCCTATGCGAGCGAATACCCGAACATCGATATCCTCGGGTTACGTTTTAAACAAGCCATCTATAATGGTGAGAATGAATTAAACAAACTTGATCCCTATTTGATGATGCTGGATAAGGTTGAGGAATATCTCAACCAAAATCAACAAACCGAGCGTCTTGAATTAATCCGTCGCAGCTTTTACTTCAAGGTAAACGAAAAACTAAGCGAAGAATCGAGCAAGGAATCTAACTGGCGGCGTGATTTACTCAATGAACTGGTCAATGCCTGGCGCTGGACCAATAGCCAGATTTATTTACTCGATAGCAAGGAGGACTGGAAAATCCAGCGTGTTATCGAAGAACGTAATGCGTTAATGAATGAATTAACGCATAGTTATCGCTTTCTTTCCGCATTTGCCCGACAACACTCAGAATCAAACCTGATCGACCCCAATGAACTTAATTTGCTGGGTCGCAAACTCTACGCGGCCTTCGAACGCAAAGCTGGCAAGATTGACATCATCTATCGTGGTATCACTAATAATCTGAACGAAACGCATCTTTCCTTTCATCAGCTCCAGGGACCAGAGCAAGCACACTTCTGGGTTGTCTTTAACGGTATAGTCAATGAGGATGATGCACAATACTTCCCGGCTCTTAAACGCGCACACAGTCTGATTGAATTGCTTGCCTGGTGTTATTTCAACAAGATCATCACGCCCAGCACAACGATAGCGATCTATGCCAATCACAGCAACCTGACCGAAAAGGAACTCAAGCTGCTTTCCAATGCCATGGCCAGCAGCTTTTCCGACGACATTCTAGACTCGGAGAATATCGATGATTTGAAAAAACCCGCAGCGATCAAACAAGTACTCACGGTGATCAATTCAGGGCTGGATCCCTTTGTACAGCATACCCGGCGTGGCGAACACCTGACGAGCAACCGTACGGACTCACTACGTTATGGTGGCAGACTGGAAAACCTGACCAACAGTATCGATCAGATCATTATAACTTCCTGGAATGAAGTTTTAACATTCCGCTATCAAGGTGTAGATGGTCTATTCCGATGCCTGCATGATTATATGCAATGGATGCCACCTTCGCAGGGAATACGGCCACCAGCAATAAATTCCGTCAGTTATTCCAGTTACCGTGGAGATGCGATTGCCAGCCGCAGTGAAAAACTTTTCCAGAACGTTCTAGATTGTTTTTATGATCCACGTAATCCAGCGGGTACACGCTTCATCATGGCGATCGAATGGGATTACTATGTTTTATCAATACAGGGAGATACACTCAAACATGTAAATGCTGGTAACATACAAAGCCTGAGATCTTATCTTTCATCGCCGACGAACCATTATCAACATATCGTATTTGATCCCGAAACACTTAATGATGATGTTTTACCCCTTTTGTTTTCATTGAACCGCCCAAACCGGGTACAGGTCTATTTCAAGATAAAAGACAAACTGGTGGATACATACATCCTCGATGAAAAAGGCTCATTGTTCTATCAAGAAAGTGATTTTTATGATGCAACTTCACTTGTCAATCAATACGAAACGTTCTTTGATTCAATTTCTAACCGCCTAAGCTTTAGCCAGGACGACAGCCGCCATAAACAGACAGAGGTCGAATACGAATATAATTATGTTCAAAAAAACAATGATGGCGGCTGGGAAGTATTGAAACAACGCAAGAACATGTTCAAACAAACTCAATTTGTTGAACTACAGGTTATCGGCAATAAGGTAGGCGATCACCTTATGTTTAAGGTCTATCTTGAAGGTAAAGAGTATTCAACGATGGAGCATGGTGAACAGCTCTATCGCCTGATTGCAGAACATATTCTAAGAATCCGTAAAAACAGTGACACCTATCCCATATACATTACCGATATTGATGTGTCGCGCTCCATGATCGGCGATGATTCATCAGAGATACAAACCATTCATTATCTTAATTACAAAAAATATTTTGAAAAGAAGTTACAGGCCCGCCTTGAAAAGTACAACTAGTTACCCAATACAAGTTACAATTGACCTGTAAATTGTATTACCCACAGAGTGTTGTTATGAAACCCTTTTCCGAGGCCTGCGAAGAAAACAAGCGGCCGATTTTAGAAATTATTCGCCAGCATTTTGCTGATGCAAGCAGTATACTCGAAATCGGAACTGGCACAGGACAGCATGCGGTGTTCTTCGCTGAACAGCTTCCGCATCTACTTTGGACCTGTAGTGACCTGGCCATGCATCACGCCGGCATTAAACAATGGCTGGATGACTACCATGGCGATAATATTGACGGCCCCCTGGAGCTGGATGTGGAAACATCCAGTTGGCCGAGCAGCAACTTTGATGGCATCTTTAGCGCCAACACCACGCATATTATGTCATGGGCGGCGGTAGAAAAGATGTTTAACGGGATAGGGAAGATACTGCAACCGTCAGGCCGGCTCTGTTTATATGGCCCGTTTAACTATGCGGGTGAATATACCAGTGCCAGTAATCAACAATTCGATCAGTTTTTACGAGCTCGCGATCCGCAAAGCGGGATTCGTGATTTTGAGGCCCTGGACAAGCTGGCCAGGGACTGTGGGTTGAGATTCATTGATGACCACGAGATGCCGGTCAACAACCGCACCCTGGTCTGGGCAAAGGGCTAGACCTGCGCCTACATACCCAGCTCTTTGATCTTACGCGTCAAGGTATTCCGTCCCCAACCCAGTAAACGAGCCGCATCCTGTCTACGTCCGCCAGACTTTTTCAACGCGGTCTCGATCATGACCCGCTCAAACTGCGGGGTTGCCTGCTCAAGAATTCCCGTATCACCCTGTGCTAACTGGCGTTCCACCCAACGACGCAAGACCTCAAGCCAGTCACCATTGGCAGTCTGTTCGGCCTTGTCTTCCTGAAGCTCGGGGGGCAAGTCTTCGATATTGATAACCTGACCCGCAGACATCACGGTCAACCAGCGACAGGTGTTTTCGATCTGCCTGACGTTACCGGGCCAGCTGAGGCGACTGATATAGGCCTCGGTTTCAGGTGCCAGGGTCTTGGCTTCTACGTTCAGTTCCTTCGCGGCCAGGTTTAAAAAGTGCTTGGCCAACAAAGGAATATCTTCACTCCGTTCGCGCAGGGCAGGGACATGAATTCGTATCACATTGAGACGATGGAATAAGTCTTCACGAAACAGTTTTTCTTCAACGCGCTTTTCCAGATCCTGGTGGGTCGCGGCAATAATCCGTACATCGACTTTAATCGGACTGTGACCCCCTACGCGATAAAACGTCCCATCCTGTAAAACCCGTAACAAACGGGTCTGCAACTCCGAAGGCATGTCACCGATCTCGTCCAAAAACAGCGTCCCGCCATCGGCCTGTTCAAAACGTCCTTTACGTGCATTTTGTGCGCCGGTAAATGCGCCTTTCTCGTGTCCAAACAATTCTGACTCAAGCAGATCCTTGGGGATCGCCGCTGTATTGATTGCGATAAATGGTTGATCAGCGCGCGGACTATGCCTGTGTAATGCGTGGGCCACTAATTCTTTACCGGTACCAGACTCACCATTAATCAACACGGTAATATTCGATTTTGACAGGCGCCCGATGGCACGAAACACTTCCTGCATTGAGGCCGCGGCACCGATAATTTCAGTATTTTCTGCTGGTGTTACCTGCTCACCGCCACGCTGTGAACTGGCAACATCAATCGCTCTTCTGGTTAGCTCAACTGCTTCATCCACATCGAATGGTTTTGGCAGATATTCAAACGCGCCACCCTGGTATGCATTCACTGCACTACCCAGGTCTGAATGAGCCGTAATAATAATCACGGGTAAATCTGGATCGGTTGCATGAATATTTTCAAGCAGCTCAAGCCCATCCATACCTGGCATCCTGACATCAGAGATAATGACATCAGGACGACTGTTCTTTAACTGCTGCAAGACGCTGTTTGCATTTTCAAAGGTACGTACCTCCATATTCGCCCCTTTTAGCGCCTTTTCTAACACCCAGCGAATTGAGCGATCATCATCTACTACCCATACCGTATCCATGCTAAGTTTCCTCGTTACCGTTATCGATTGGTAAGTAAATCGAAAAAATTGTTTTACCCGGCTCACTTTCACATTCGATCAAACCAGAATGTTGCTGAACCAGCCTTTGCGCAATCGACAGGCCCAGACCTGTCCCTTCAGCGCGCCCCGTAATCATCGGGAAGAAAATCTTGTCTTTAATGTCTTCTGGTATCCCCGGCCCTTCATCGACAATGTCCAGCCTGATTACCAGTCTGCGAGTCTTTTGACTGATGGTAAAATTACGCACGATGCGTGTTCTCACAATCAGGTTACCCTTGTCATTCATCGCTTCAATCGCGTTGTTGACGATATTCAAAATCGCCTGCACCAATAAATCCTGATCGCCGACAATCTCCGGGACACTGGGATCATAGTCGCGGATAAAATTAATCTCAGGCTTGTTGTTGATCACAATATTGCGAACATACTCTATGGCCTCATGTACGTTCATCTTTGTATTCCTGGGCATACCGCTCGGCCCTAATAATCGGTTTACCAGTTTCTGTAACCGATCCGCCTCATCTATGATGACGCGCGTATATTCCTTCTGCTCTTCTTTATCCAGTTCACGTTCCAGTAACTGTGCCGCACCGCGTAACCCACCCAGTGGATTTTTAATTTCATGAGCCAGCCCGCGCACCAACCCCTGTACCGTCGCCTGCTGCTCAACGATCGCTTCCTCACGGGTGATCCTCAACATGCGATCGATCGGTAACATCTCCAGCAATACCTGTGTCTTGCCGACGCTGTCCTGTAGTACATTCACGGTTAAATCCACGGTCACATCATCTTCGTTAATCAGGCGTAACACGACTTCATGCCGAGAAAACGGATGATTGGATGCCACTGCCTCTTCAATCTGCTCCTGCAAGCAAACCTTGTCCGTGATCAGCTCATCAAGACGTCGACCAATCAGTCGATTGGCGCTCATCCCCATCAGCATCTCCGCAGCGGGATTGGCATAAACCAGGGTCAAATCCGGGTCAAACAGCAATACCACCAGGTTCAAATTATCGAGAATCCGCTGATGTAAATCGGGTTGTATAATAGGTAACGCCACCATGATTCCTCTGTAGCAAGTTCTAAACCAATTTTGTGCGGCTTGTCGGCGGCACATATCGAACGTGATGATTCAGATAAATAGTTTAATATCAACAAGTTAGAAGACGAGCGGTGTTTTGGCTAGCAGTAGCCATGAAAATGATGACACCATATTGGTGCATATGCACTAATTTAACATATTAAATGCACCAATATGGAACATTATTTATATTATCTGTGCTTTCGTGTAAGAACGTGGGATTAATGGGCTGGAAAATTGATCTCATCCAGGGCAAGCAGGCGATTATTGGTAAATTTCGCTACTTCCTGGTGTAAATTGCCCGTTTTTCGTGCATGTTGGTATGCGCGCGTCGCATCCTGGCTCCGATTCAGCGCCTCCAGGGAGATGCCCAGGCCAACCCACCAGACACCATTCTGGGGATTGATGCCCACCAGCCGGGCATACACATCAGCCGCCTGTTGATGCTGACTTTGTCGTTGATGGAGCGCAGCCAGGATAGCAAAATAGCTGGGATCACTCTGCATCGCTGGCGCATGTTGCTCGAGAACGCGAATGGCCTGCTGATCACGATTAAGTTGCATCAGCGCGCGCGCATAAAGTTTGGCAAAAGTAATGTGACTCGGAGAAACACTCAATCCTTCTTTAAGCAACTCACTGGCCTCAATCCATCGACCTTGCTTGATATAAACACCTGAAAGTAATTCCCGTGCCTTGATATGACTTGCCTGCTGCGCGAGCGCCTGTCTTAGCGCCTGCTCAGCCTGACGATGTCGTTGCGCGCGAAGATGATCATAACCGTCCTGATAAGCAAGTTCTGCCTTTTGCTCCGATCGCATCGGTACGACATGACGGGTAAATTCAACAGGCGTCGTATCCTCCACAGCTTCGCTGGAGTCAGCTGGAGCTTGATCCACCTCGATACCACGACCGCTATGAGGTTCCTTAATCGCACTCACCGTTTGTCGATCACTTTTGAGCGGACTAGCTACTTTGCTAACCGTAGCTGGCTTTGACTCAATAACGGCAGGTTGCTCGCTTACCGGCCTGGTTGACTCAACCCTAGCCGCAATGGTCTCTGTCTTGCTGGTTGTAGGCTGTTTACTTGCAACCGGCTTCAGTTTCGCTTCGCTGGATTGCGAACTCGCAACAGGCTCAATCCCTGTTGCGGTATATTGATCATAAAAATACCAACCGGCCAAGGCTGCTGCAATAGCAACAACGGCGAGACTGGAAAGTAGAACCACTGGTCTGACTTTGCCTGAGGGTTTGGGTGTATGGGCAAAATGCAAATCATCCAGCTCTGTTTTGTGCACGCTATATTCAGCAGAGCGGCGTTCATCGAGA
>JASFLV010000117.1:0-8378 GCA_050117915.1 Thioalkalispiraceae bacterium
AGATAGTGGTATTCAATCAGCGATGGATCTGAAAGGGAAGACAGTTGTTTTTGGTGGTGGGCGTGGTGCAATGATGGCATATATCACTGCAACCTATCTATTAAGGCAGGCAGGACTGAAAAAGGGTGATTACTTTGAACAGTTTGCATTAAATCCACCGAAAGCCTGTATCGCTACATTTTACAGGAAAGCAACAGCGGCTGGAGCGGGGAATTACGTCCTCGATTTACCCCACGTAAAAAAACAAATTGATGTCGATGAGATGAAATACCTGTCAGTTAGTGAAAAAATGGCCCATTTGCCCTGGGCAGTGAGTAATAGTGTCGATCCGAAAACTGAACAACAACTTCAAACTATCCTGGTTCATCTGAACGGTACAAAGACAGGCAGGGAAGTGTTGAAAAAGGCAAAAATTACCCGCTTTAAATCTGCCAGTGATACGGATTATGACCTGCACCGAGAGATCATAAAGTCAGTGCTTGGTGAAGAGTATTAATGAATGCCGAATCCAAATACCTCTATAGTAAACTGGTTTAAGTTTAGCAGTTTAAAACAAAGGTACCTGACGACAGCATTTTTTCTGTCGTTAATTTTACTGCTGGCTTCGTATTTCGGTTGGGATTATGTTGAAGGAGTCAGTCAACAACAGCTGCAAAGTGTTGAGCTTAGATCGGAAGCAGAAGATGCATTAGGCGATCTGATCACACAAATACATACAATTGAAACTGACCTGCAACGGTTTATCACATTTCCTGGAAATAAGAACAAACTCCAGGTATTACGTTCATTCGAGCTTTTCGAATCATCAATTGATCGACTATCAAATAACCAATGGTTAAATAGCGATCCAGCATTAAGTGATTTGCTGTCATCTATTTACATGGACAAGATAAAATTATCAACCCATGTGGATAACCTTATAAAAGTCCGTCTTGATGAGAGCCAATGGTTTCCTGCTATGCATATTATGAAAGAAAGGATGCTAGTAAAAAATGCAGACTTTCTTTCTGCACTTGAGCTGATAATGCTTAATTATAATGATGAGATCACAAACAAGAATAATGCACACATCTATAAATTGCTAATCAATGCAAGACATGCCTGGGTAGCGATGATATCTGAATTCAGGCTATTTGTCGCGAATAGTTTTGGTGTATTTTCGAGTCCTGCTGGATCAGGAATGCAAAACCGAAAACATAATGTAGATTTGTATCTTGAACATGTGGAAGAATTACTTGGTTCTCTTGAAGAGTTGGCTGAAGAAAGGCGCTTGACTAAAATTGATGCACAGTCACTTAAGCTAATGCGAAAAAGCTTCGACAACTGGCGACTTGGATATGAACAGGTACATACTGAATTGCTTGGCGAATACTCGCGTCGTGATTTGTTACTCCTGAATAATGTCGTTGAGCCCGTAATCAATCGTTTAAAACAGCGTTCATCAAACTTAAAGTTTGAGCTAGGGGTCGCCTCTGCTAAAAATATTACTGAACTGACGTTGCTTGCCAGAAATTTGTCTAATTTTGTTATAGTTCTGGCAATTATACTGACCCTGATTGGTTTGATCGGATACGTTGTTTTCCATAGTGCTATTCTCAGGCCAATCTCCGATTTTGCGTCCGCGCTAAAAGCTGAGGCAAATAACCAGGATATTGCACCTTCTCGATTTGTTGTCTCGCAGGCAGCAGAATTTAAAAATCTTATCGCGGCTTTTCATGATATGCGCGAACAAGTCAAGATACGACAATCGCATCTCGATCACATGGCGCATCACGATTCTTTAACTTCGTTACCAAATCGTTCTTTACTACGTGATCGACTGGAGCTTGCGATTGCGCGCTCGCGTCGAGACAAAAGCATGGTAGCGTTGATGTTTCTGGATCTCGACAGGTTTAAGCAAATTAATGACTCGTTGGGCCATGATATTGGAGATGAACTGTTGAGCCTGGTTGCAAAACGCCTGGTCGAGTGTACCCGCAGTACAGATACTGTATCACGTCTGGGTGGTGATGAGTTTGCCATTATGCTTGAAGGGATTAATCATGCAGATCAGGCAGCCAGTCTGGCGAGAAAGATACTTAAGAGCTTTGAGCGGCCTTTCCAGGTAGCGATGCATGAACTGCATAGTACGACATCTATTGGTATCGCGCTGGGTCCGAATGATGATGCTGATGTTGATGCGCTAGTTAAAGATGCAGATATTGCTATGTATCATGCTAAAGAACTCGGAAGGAATAATTTTAAATTCTATTCTGCTGAAATGGCAGCAGAAGTTGCCGAACATATGGTACTTGAAAACCAGTTACGTCATGCACTCGATGAGGATGGCTTTTTCCTGCTTTATCAACCAATCGTTGAAATAAGTTCGGGCGAAATTGTCGGTACTGAGGCCCTTCTACGTTGGCAGCATCCGCAAAGAGGCATATTAAGCCCGGAACAATTTCTGACTATTCTTGAGGATTCCGGTCTGATTAAGCCAGTCACCCAATGGGTGTTACAAGAGGCAAGTAATCAATATAAAAGATTTCAACAGGCTGGTTATCCTGAAGTACGCATGTCAATAAATCTATCAGCAGTATTGTTAAGAAATGATTCTATTTTTGATCTTGTGATCAATGTAATCGAACAAACTCATATTGATCCCACTGGTTTAGTCGTTGAGATTACTGAGGATACCTTGCTGGAAGATTTGCAGGTTTCGGAGAAAGCGCTCGCGACCCTTAAATCCATGGGTATACGCATTGCCCTTGATGACTTTGGAACGGGTCAGTCATCACTTAGTCATTTAAGGCTGGAACCGATCGATATTGTGAAGATTGATCGAGAGTTTATTCGTACCATTCCTGAAAATAAGAGTGATTCTGATCTTGTTGATGCCGTGATTGCGATGGCGCACAAGCTGCACATGAAAGTTGTTGCTGAAGGTGTAGAAAATGAACAACAGCTGGAGTTTCTACGTTGGCACAAATGTGATGCTATTCAAGGTTATTACTACAGCAAGCCCTGTAGTGGCGAACAAGTTCTTTCCTTATTGACAAACAACACTAAAAGCATCAGCTCCAATTAATAACTCTAGCCAACAGAAATTGACTGGCCATCCTAAATTTGTGACTATGTATCCTTTAGCGAATCAGCACAGGAGATACATGGTATGGCAAAAGCAAGTGCAAGGCATATACTCGTACAAACTGAAGAGCAATGTGAGAGCTTAAAAAAGCAGATTGAGGCAGGTGCTGATTTTGCGGCTGTTGCCAAAGAACATTCTGACTGTCCTTCTGGTGAGCGGGGTGGTGAGCTTGGCGAATTCAGCCCTGGCCAGATGGTCAAGGAATTTGATGACGTGGTCTTCAGCGGTGAACTTAACAAAGTGCTGGGCCCGGTTAAGACCCAATTTGGCTACCATTTACTGGAAATAACCAGCCGAACTGATTGATCCAGCCAAATCAGGCTTTCGCCGTCATTTTACCCGCCAGGGCTTCGGTCCAATAAACTTCCTAGTTTTCAATGACTAGCCTCTGTCTGTCAGGTAAGATACGCGCCTTTGAAATGCAAAACCGAGGCAAGCAAGCAGGACAATGTTAGAAACTGGTGTAATACAAACCCGTCTCAAGGATATGCAAGGGCGCAGTCATGCCCTGAGGGGGTATCTTTGACTATGAAACCAAACGCGAGCGTCTTGATGAGGTTATCAGGGAACTGGAAGATCCCACGATCTGGGATAGACCTGAACGTGCTCAGGAATTAGGCAGAGAACGCGCCCGCCTCGAGAATATCGTCGATACACTGGCCAAGCTTGAGCAGACCCTGGCCGACTCTGCTGATCTCATTGAAATGGCGTCTGAAGAGAGCGACGAAGAAACACTGCATTCCATCATTGCAGACCTGGATGCACAGGAAAAGCTACTGCAACGACTTGAGTTTGAACGGATGTTTTCCGGTGAGACCGACGCGAATAATGCTTATCTGGATATCCAGGCAGGTTCGGGTGGCACCGAGGCCCAGGACTGGGCTGAGATGCTATTGCGGATGTATCTGCGTTGGGGAGAGGCTCACGGCTTCAAGGTCGAGCTTATTGAAGTGTCTGCCGGTGAAGTTGCGGGCATCAAAAGTGCAACGGTACATATCAGTGGTGATTATGCCTTTGGCTGGTTACGCACTGAAACCGGTGTGCATCGCCTGGTACGTAAATCGCCATTTGATTCTGGTAATCGACGGCATACTTCCTTTGCCTCGGTATTTGTTTCTCCAGAAATTGATGACTCTATTGAGATTGAGATCAACCCTGCGGATTTAAGGATAGATACCTATCGAGCCAGTGGTGCCGGTGGCCAGCATGTTAACAAAACGGATTCTGCTGTGCGGATTACTCATGAGCCAACGGGTGTAGTTGTGCAATGCCAAAATGGTCGTTCCCAGCATCAGAATAAAGATCAGGCCATGAAACAACTCAAGGCCAAGCTGTATGAGTTAGAATTGCAAAAACGTAACTCCGAATTACAGGCCATGGAAGAAACCAAGTCAGATATTGGTTGGGGTAGCCAAATTCGCTCTTATGTACTGGATCAATCACGTATCAAGGATCTGCGTACTGGCATCGAGAAGTCCAACACCCAGGCAGTTCTGGATGGCGACCTGGATGACTTCATTGAAGCCAGCCTGAAAAGCGGATTATAACGAAGATTGTTTTTAACAAGATTTAGCAAACGTTTGGAAAAGATATGTCAGATAACGACAACACCACACCTGTAGATGAAAATAAACTGATTGCGCAACGCCGTGAAAAACTGAAAAGTATGCGCGAGGAAGGCATTGCCTTTCCCAATGACTTTCGCCGTAATGTCATGGCCGGAGAGTTACATGCTGAATACGGTGAAAAAAGCAAGGAGGAGCTGGAACAACTGAATATAAGAGTCAGTGTTGCTGGTCGCATGATGCTGCAACGTGTTATGGGTAAGGCCAGTTTTGCTACGGTCCAGGACATGTCTGGGAAGATACAATTATACGTTCAGCGTGATGAGCTACCAGAAGGTTTTTACAACGAACAATTTAAAAAATGGGATTTGGGCGACATCATCGGTGCTGAAGGTACATTAATGAAGACCAACAAGGGCGAATTGTCTGTCAAGGTGGAAAGTATTCGTCTGCTGACCAAAGCCCTACGCCCGTTACCTGAAAAATTTAAAGGTTTGAGTGATCAGGAGACGCGATATCGTCAACGTTATCTTGATTTGATTATGAATGATGAATCGCGCAAGACGTTTAAAGTGCGCTCACAAATCATTACCCACATCCGGCAGTTTCTGACAGAAAGATACTTTCTTGAAGTCGAAACCCCAATGATGCAGGTGATACCGGGTGGTGCTACTGCCCGTCCGTTTACTACGTATCACCATGCCCTGGATATGGACCTCTACCTGCGGATTGCGCCAGAGCTTTATCTCAAGCGACTGGTTGTGGGCGGATTTGAACGGGTTTTTGAAATCAACCGTAATTTTCGCAATGAAGGCCTGTCGACCCGTCACAATCCGGAGTTTACCATGATCGAATTTTATGAGGCATATGCGACATATCATGACCTCATGGATATAACGGAAGAAATGTTGCGCTCGATCGCGAAAAATGTCATTGGCAAAAGTATAATTTCATACCAGGGTGATGAATATGACTTTGGTAAACCGTTCGCCCGCATGACCGTCAAAGAATCTATCCTTCATTTCAATCCGAATATTAAACCGGAAGAGCTTGATAATCTGAATAAGGCAGTCGAAATCGCAAAACGCCTCGATATACCACTAAAGGATTCATATGGTCTGGGAAAGGTTCAGATAGAAATTTTTGAAAAGACGGTAGAGCATCGACTAATGGACCCCACCTTTATTACCGCCTATCCAACCGAGGTTTCGCCACTGGCGCGTCGTAATGATGAAGATCCATTTGTTACCGATCGATTCGAGTTTTTTGTCGGTGGTCGTGAGATTGCTAATGGATTCTCTGAATTAAATGACGCCGAAGATCAGGCCGAACGCTTTAGAGCGCAGGTAGAGGAAAAAGAGGCAGGCGACAAGGAAGCTATGTTTTATGATGAAGATTACATTACAGCGCTTGAACATGGGATGCCGCCTACCGCCGGGGAAGGTATCGGCATCGACCGCCTGGTGATGTTATTTACAGACTCACCATCAATCCGCGATGTACTGTTGTTCCCTCATATGCGGCCTGACTAACTGGTTTTATTTCAGCTAATAAAAAAGGCACATCATCCTGATGTGCCTTTTTACTTATTATTTATTGTTGTTCTAAATAGAACAAATATGAGAATCAGATCTGATGTTGATTTTCAATTGGCTAGCCAAAGGCTGCTCTGGTTTCCTGAACGGCTTCGACATCGACCATCTCGGATTCAGGCTCCAGACCCAGCTTACTAAAGGCGGTTACCGTACTTAGATCAATCTGGGTCAATGGGTGATTGGTGCCCATATAACTTTCGATATTGGCAACGATGATGATGTCGACATAATCAGCATCACCCGGGTGATCACGCGTAACATTTTCATGCTCGGCTGCGACAGCGATAATCTCGTCGGAGAAGTTCCATTTTTTCAAAATGGCTTCACCGACGGTGCAATGCGCTTTTTGTATAATTGAATCGAGCAGGTCTTCATTTTCAGTTAGTTCCGGCACATCTTCGGCCATCGTGAGGATCGGTAAAGCGCCGATATCATGCACCAGTCCTGCTAACAGGGCCTGGTCTGATTTCAGTTTGGTAAATTGACTGCAAAGAGCATGTGACAGGGCGGCCACCTGGGTACTGTGTTCCCAGAGTTTGCGTAAGCGTTTATCGGTTGCGTCTGAGGTGGCCTGGAACATCTGTTCCATCGCGATACTGGTTACCAGGTTGCGGGTCATATCACCCCCCATGCGGGTCACAGCGGCATCAACAGATTCAATTGCACGGGCGGCACGTAACAGCGGGCTATTGGCAACCTGGATCAACCTGGCTGACAAGGCCGCATCACTGGTGATGACCTTGGCTACATCACTCATCCCGGCATCCTCGTCTTCGAGGGCCTCGCGAACACGCAATGCTACCTCAGGCAAGGTGGGTAGCACGAGTTTGTCATGGTCCAGATCAGTAAATAGTTGGTCTAAAAGTTTTTCTTCAAGCTCATTAAACACTGTGTTCCCCTGAGTCCCTGTTGATTCTGACTAACAAGGATATCGGCAACTAAAACTGATAAGTTGAGGAAAACTTTCCTGGAATTTGACCTGAATTACTCACTTTCCAGGTTGTAGGGTAGCTCCTTAAACTCCACCAGAGGTCCGTCTGCGGATCCGAGTGACAGCGCATCACTGCCAGCATGGTTGACCCGTAAGACCGCGAGCAAATCTGTGCCCTGATCAACAGAGGGTTCGGCGAGGACAACTTTGCCTACAGATTGACCATCTCCTTCTCGTAAGTAGAGATTTTCACCAGGGACAGGTAAATCCTCACTGTTAGTATGAAGTTTATACATTCTGCGCTTTGGTTTGCCCAGATAGTGCATTCTGGCCACGATTTCCTGTCCTGGGTAGCAGCCTTTTTTGAAATTTACCCCCCCGATTAACTCCAGGTTAAGCATTTGCGGGACAAATTCCTCCACCGTTTCTTTCAACACTGTGGGTAATCCCGACTGGATGTCCAGCCAGTGCCAGCTATGGGCACTGACACCCTGACAGCCCGAGGCAAGCATCTGCCAGAGGGTCTTGGCTTGTGCGATTGAAGCCAGAACCAGGTATCGTGAGGGGGAAGCGGGGATCTTGGTAAAATAGCGATCTTTGTTATTGATTAAATCATAGTCATTTTCAGGTAACGGTATATCCAGATCAGCGATGTCATCGCTGATCAAGCCCAAACAGACATATCTGTCACTGACATCCTCCAACTGGACCTGGCTACGGAGTACAAACATGCGTAACCGCATCAGTGTCTTCTCCAGAATTGTAGCGGGCAGAACCAAAAAATAGCTGTCTGTAGCCGGGATGATCAGGAATTGCGCCAGCATCCGGCCTTTGGGATTACAATAAGCGCTGATTTGACTCTTGTCATGGGTAACCAGGGTAATGTCATTACTCAACTGGGCCTGCAGGAAGGCTTGTGCATCCTCACCGCTA
Source organism: Thioalkalispiraceae bacterium (assembly GCA_050117915.1). Classification (GTDB taxonomy): domain Bacteria; phylum Pseudomonadota; class Gammaproteobacteria; order UBA6429; family Thiohalophilaceae; genus SZUA-24. The sequence goes on from JASFLV010000117.1 coordinate 8,152, forward strand.
ACATGAATAATGCCTAGATGATTCAGTGCAGTCATCAGGCATTGCTTGCCAACCAATGCAATATCCTGTTTCGTGTCATTTGCGAAGTGCAACACTCCTTGTGAGTCTATTTTTCCGCCTTGCTGCTCAAGAAATGTTTGCCATTCATTTTGCATGGTTACTTACCGTCCTAAAAAGTATTCAGTATGAAAAATTAATACTGATTTGTGGTAGCACGATTGTATCCT
>JASFLV010000118.1:0-8308 GCA_050117915.1 Thioalkalispiraceae bacterium
TGCTCATCTTCCTGTAACTGCACCAACTGTTGTTCCTTATCCACCAGCTCTGAATGTAAGCGCGCAACAGCCCTGGCGCGGGACCCGGAAACGGTTTTTAACTCCGCCTGTTTTTGTTTGCGTTGTTCACGGGTGGCCTTGAGGCTGGCAGTTTGATTCTTGATCTTGTCTTCGACGACCTCTAACGAAGCCAGGGTATTTGTCGTGGACTTAATGCGGCTAAGACGTGCACGGTTAAAGTACTCATAATATGTCATGGTCCGCTGTACGGAAGCCGCCTCTTCAATGTTAAGGATTATCTTGACGTACTCCTGGCGGCCCATCATATAGGCAGACCTTATTTGTCCGGCAAGCAGGCTGTGCTGGGCTTTAAGATCCTTTTTCAGTGATTTTCTTTTCCGATAGAGCTTACGAAGCTTTAACTGTTCGCCGCGTATTTTATTTTTAACTTTGGCAAGCTGCTTGTTGATCCGCGCTAGTTCGATCTCGATCTTGAGTAAGTCTTTTTGTGCAGAGTCATGCTGCATTTGCGTTTCACGAATATCAGTCTGCATCTTACTGATTTCACGACGCACTTTATCAAGTGCGGCTTTATGTTTTTCGTCATCCTGGGTGGCATGGACTAAGCTGGATTGAGGCTCTGATATTAACCAGGGGGCTGCCAGGCTGAGTGTACAAACCAGGGCCGCACTACCAAGCAGCTTAAGGATGGCAACGGGAGAACAGCATGTTGTGCAAAACATATAATCAGTTTACCTGACTTTTCTCTGCCAGGGATAGCTCGTGGTCTGGTTTTGGTGAGTTTCTCTAGCTGATTTAACAGTCTGATAACTGAGTAGAGCTTGATCAGGCCTGGCTGGCCTTGGCTGTTTCTTCCTCATGCAGGATCAAGGAGTGACCTGTCATCTCGGTGGGTTGTTCGAGGCCCATTAGTTCAAGCATAGTAGGCGCAATGTCCGACAGCACACCCTGATTGACCAACGCTAAGGGACGCCCCACATAGATCAACGGTACCAGGTTAGTGGTGTGGGCCGTATGTACCTGGCCGGTTTCTGCATTTGTCATCATCTCGGCATTACCATGATCAGCGGTGATCAGCATCTCTCCGCCAACATGCTTGATCGCTTTGATAATGTGCCCCAGACACTCATCCAGCGCCTCAATCGCCTTGACGGTCGCATCGAAATTACCGGTATGGCCGACCATATCCGGGTTAGCAAAATTACAGATAATTGCATCGTAGTTACCACCTTCAATGGCCTCTACCAGTCTGGCGGTCAATTCCGGTGCACTCATTTCTGGCTGCAGGTCATAGGTCGGAACATTCGGTGAATTAATCAATTCCCTGTGTTCAAACTCGAAAGGTTCTTCACGGCCTCCATTAAAAAAGAAGGTAACATGGGCATATTTTTCCGTTTCAGCGATTCGTAACTGGTGTAAACCGAGGCTACTCAAGTATTCACCGAATACGTTACTCAAACGCTCGGGTGGGTATGCAACCGGGACATCAAAATCAGATTTATATTCTGTCAGCGAGGCAAATACCCCCAGCTTGGGCATCACTTCGCGCTTAAAGGCATCAAAATCCGGCTCGATAAACGGGCGGGTGATCTGGCGCGCCCGATCCGAACGGTAGTTCATAAAAATGAGAGTATCGCCGTCTTCTATTTTCACCGGCTCCTCACCCGACGGCACAATGGCGGTGGCCTGTACAAATTCATCCGTTTCGTCACGATTATAGGCGGCACCCAACCCAGCCAGGGCGGTTTCCGCCTGGAAGTCTGCCTTGCCCTGGGTCATCAGGTCATAAGCCTTCTGGACCCGGGGCCAGCGGTGATCCCGATCCATGGCAAAGTAGCGCCCAATAATCGAGGCAAAACGACCGACGCCCAGCTCTTCAAACTTGGCTTCCATCCTCTTGATAGAGTCGCCAGCACTTTTGGGGGCCGTATCTCGGCCATCCAGGAAGGCATGTACATAAATCTTTTTCGCCCCCTGCCGGGCAGCCAGCTCAGTCATGGCATGGATATGGTCTTCATGACTATGCACACCCCCCGGTGAAAGTAAGCCCATGATGTGTACAGCCTTGTCTTTATCAATTGCCGACTGCACCGCATCCACCATTGTCTGGTTAGTAAAGAAAGAACCGGTCTTGATTGAACGACTGACGCGGGTGTATTCCTGATAGACCACCCGACCGGCACCCAGATTGAGGTGACCCACCTCAGAATTGCCCATTTGGTCACCGGGTAAGCCGACAGAAGCACCGGAACCATTTATAAAGGTATGTGGGTATTCTGACCACAGGCGATCCCAATTGGGCTTGTGGGCAGCAGCAATGGCATTACCTTCGGTCTTCTCCGAATAGCCGAATCCATCAAAAATGATCAGGACCATGGGTTTCGCAATATCAGTCATTTGTTCTAAGTTCTTTATTTATCGATAAAAATTTGTGTTTATTTACAATTTAGACAAAGTCTAATTGAAATACCAATACTTTGTAAATTGGGGATAATACTCGTTAATTCAAGTACTTAAGTTTAACAGAAGATGTCTCTGCGGAACTACTTGATAAAAATAGTGTTAATAGCCTTCTCAAACGGTAGATTATTGTATAATGTTTTGTTAATAAAGGGGAGCTATGTAAGAATTCATAGCTTGGCAGTCAGTTTATACGGCTGTAACTATTATAATTCACTTGGTGTAGTCTCATGATGCAAGAACTAGATGGCCTTATAACGCGCGATGAAGATATCGACCGCGCGTCGCGTTCTCTCAAAGCGATGTCTCACCCACTCCGACTGAAAATCTTATGCACCCTTGGTGATAGCGAAATCAGTGTACAGGATATCGTCGAACACGTGGGAACCTCGCAAAGTAATATTTCACAGCATTTGGCGATTTTACGCGACAAGGGAATATTGTCCGCGCGTAAAGACGCGAATCGCGTTTATTACAAAGTCGGTGATCAACGAACTTTACGCTTAATCGGTATGATGCGAGAAGTTTTCTGCAGTGCCGGCCTCGACGACTAGCTCGACGCCCACAGAAAAAACACGCTACTTTTTGGGTCTGCTGACTTGAAATTGGTTTGTTATAGACACATTTAGCATTTGTTAGACACATGCTTATGTCATTGAAATGACATTCTAACCAGGCAAAACATTACATGGAACAATACATAGAGTTTATCGGCAATCACTATATTCTCAGCGCTATCTGGCTGGCACTCTTTGTGATGGTCATTTACAGCTTTGTTGGTGCGCGTTTAAAGGGCTACAAAAATGCCAACCCAGCCCTGGCCACCCAGTTAATCAACCAACAGGATGCGGTGGTAGTTGATGTGCGTGAAGACAATGAATACGCCAAGGGACACATCATCAATTCGGTTCACATCCCCCTGTCTTACCTGAAGGATCGGATTAAGGACCTGGAAAAGTACAAAGACAAGCCGGTAATCGTCGGCTGCAAAACCGGTCAACGCTCCGGACAGGCATGCGCCACTCTGAAAAAACAAGGATTTGAACAAGTTTATAACCTCAGCGGCGGTGTCACCGCCTGGCAGGCTGATAACCTTCCCTTAACCAAGAAGTAAGTAATTCCTATGGCCAAGATTGATTTTTACTGTACCCTTTTCTGTCCTTACTGTACCCGCGCAAAAATGCTGCTTGAACAAAAGGGCGTGGAATACAATGAAATCCGGGTGGATACCGACGATGCACGACGTAAGGAAATGATCCAGCTCTCAGGGCGCACCAGTGTCCCGCAAATCTTTATTGACGATGATCATATCGGTGGCTGCGATGATTTATACTACCTTGAGTCGCAGGGCGGGCTCGATGCAAAACTGGGGCTTGAATAATATCAAGGTCACTATCAGGTAATATCATTTTCCATGTCTGATCCCATTCACGTCGTCTGCCCTCATTGTTTTGCCACCAACCGACTGCCATCTGATAAACTGTCAGCTGGTGGGAAATGCGGTAAATGCCACAACGCGCTATTTAGCGGCAAGCCAGTTGAACTTAATCAGGGCAACTTCGCAAAATTTATTGCCAACAGTGATTTGCCTATCATCGTGGACTTTTGGGCACCCTGGTGTGGACCCTGTAAAATGATGGCGCCTATCTTTGAACAGGCCGCGCAGGATTTAAACACACAATTCCTGCTAGCCAAGGTCAATACCGAAAACGAGCAAATGCTGGCAAGCCAGTACGGAATTCGCAGTATCCCGACCCTGGCCATATTTAAACAGGGAAGAGAAGTAAACCGAACCGCCGGGGCCATGGAGTTAAACAGCTTAAAACAGTGGGCACGAACACAGGCCTAACCAGACACTAAAAATGACAGAGAATAAAATTATGAGCGACAGTAAACAAAAACAGGCTGCGGAAAACAAACAAGGGGCAAGCGGTCAACAGTTCAATATCCAGAAAGTTTATACAAAAGATATTTCCTTCGAGTCTCCCAATACGCCGAAGATATTCACCGAAAAGTGGGAACCGCAAAACAACCTGGACCTGAACACCAACGCTAGCCCGATTGGGGAAAATACTTATGAAGTCATGCTCTCATTGACGGTCACGACTAAAGTGGGGGAGACCACGGCTTATTTATGTGAAGTACATCAGGCCGGTATTTTCTATATTGATGGTTTTTCTGAACAAGACCTGCATGCCATGCTAGGTAGTTTTTGCCCGAACATCCTGTTCCCTTATGCCCGCGAGGCGGTTTCTGATATCGTGACCCGCGGCGGATTCCCACAGCTATTATTGGCACCGATTAATTTCGATGCACTTTATGAACAGCACCTGCAACAACAGGCCAATGCCGAACAACCTGAGACTGTAAATTAAATCCGATTGATTTAAACTGCAGGCATGAATGCAAATACTCACGCCTTTACTGTCCTTGGTGCAGGCTCCTGGGGCACGGCTCTGGCCATGCAACTGGCCAGGGCCGGGCACACAACCTACCTCTGGTCCCACAGCCGCGAGCATGTCGAAGAGATGCAGGCCTCACGCAGTAATGAACACCATCTGCCCGGGATTAGCTTTCCTGATAAGTTAATTGTTTCCGCCGACCTCGAAGACTGCCTAAGCAAAGCGTGCAACATACTCATCGTTGTGCCTTCCCATGCGTTTCGCGAGGTCCTGCAACAGATCAAACCTTTTTTAACGGAACAACACCGTCTTGCCTGGGGAACCAAGGGTCTGGAAAAAGGCTCACGCAAACTTTTACACCAGATAGTGGCAGAAGAGGGGATTAACGTACCGATCGCTGCCGTCTCCGGCCCCACCTTCGCCGGTGAAGTGGCGCGCGACCTACCAGGTGCGATCACCGTTGCCTCAAAAGACCCGCAGTTCGCCAGGGAGCTGGCCACTGCCCTGCATAGTAAAAACTTTCTTGCTTACACCAGCGACGACGTGATCGGCGTGGAGATCGGGGGTGCAGCCAAAAATGTACTGGCTATCGCCGCCGGGATTGCTGACGGCATGGGTTTTGGCACCAATACCCGTGCAGCACTCATTACACGCGGGCTCAATGAAATCATGCACCTCGGCGTAGCGCTAGGAGGCCAGCGGGAAACCTTCATGGGGTTATCCGGCCTTGGCGACCTGGTTCTTACCTGCTCAGACGATCAGTCGCGCAACCGACGCTTTGGTCTGGCGCTCGGCAAAGGTCTCGATCCCGAACAGGCAAAAAAAGAAATCGCCCAGGTCATCGAGGGTATTGGTACCTCCGAGACCATCTATACCCTGGCAAAAGATAATAATGTTGAGATGCCGATTACCGAGCAGGTTTATAAAGTCCTGCACGAAGACTTATCACCCCGGGAAGCAGTGCGCGTTCTGATGGATCGTGCACCCAAACCAGAAAGCGATTAGCTACTCTTTCTAAATACTGCAATTAGCATAATCTAACTCAAATCTGATAAGGATATAAAGATATGAGAATCATCCACACCAGCATTATCATTTTATTCTTGTTTTTCCTACAATCTTGTTCCGACGAACAACAGCAAGCTTTTAGCAAACTCAAAGGACAGCTGGGCACGCTTTACGATCTGCAGAGTCTTATTGAAGAACAAATTGAAGAAGGTGAGGTGGGCGTTCGTATTCAAAATGGCGAGGCATTAACCGTGAGCTTGGTAAATACACGTTTCAATGAAATGGAACAAATCCAAAGAGAAGAGAAAGCCAATGCGCTAACTATAGATATCAAAAACTTTATTAAACAGCATGAAGATTTATCAGGCCTAACATTCCTGTTTATCACTTTTGTTGTGCATGATAATTATTTGATCGCAAATTTTACAAAGACACTTGATTATTATCGATTCGAACTCAACGACTCTGAGCAAGCCAATTCAGATGATCAGACAAGATGTGTTTACCTATTTACCGCCACTGAAACCCAATTGACGCCAGGCTTCATAGACTACTACTGCGGCGGTATTGGATAAATTTAAACTGCGACTGCCTGCCTGCATGGGAAGTCTTAATACATGTTGCTCACCCAGTTCCTTTAGTAAAGCCTGAGGCAGGCCACGCGTCTCAGGCCCGAATAGAAACGCATCCCCCGCAACAAACGCTGGCTCAAAGAATGAACGTGTGCCATGGGTGGAAAGGGCATAACTGTTTACAGGCTGGACCTGATGTCTGAAAGTCTGGTAATTTGCATAGGTCTTGACCGAAGCGAACTCGTCATAATCGAGCCCGGCCCGTTTCAATCTTGCATCATCCAGCTCAAAGCCCAGTGGCTGGATCAGGTGTAAGGCACACCCGGTATTGGCACAAAGGCGAATAATATTACCGGTATTGGGAGGGATTTCCGGTTCATACAAAACAATATTAAACATCGCGCTGTCTCAGTCCTTGCCTGGTAAGGCCAGTTACAGCAAGCAAGTTTATCGACGTTTTGGCAATCTGTCGCCCTGTGAACCTTTTGTGATATTTCTTTTCTATTATATATATGAACAACAACGACTGATCCTCTCATCCATGCAAAAACAAGTACTTATTATCGAAGACAACCAGGATATCGCCAACCTGGTCTCACTGCATCTGCGCGACAGTGGCTACACGGTCGAGCTGGCGATGGATGGTCGTAGTGGTCTGGATAAGGCCCTCAGCCGGCAATATCAGTTGATCCTGCTTGATCTGATGCTACCCCAGGTTGATGGCCTGCAGATTTGTCGCGAATTGCGTAATCAGCAAATCGTCACGCCGATCCTGATGCTGACCGCGAAAAGTACCGAGATAGACAGGGTAGTCGGGCTGGAAATTGGTGCAGACGACTACCTCGCCAAACCATTCAGCATTCAGGAATTACTTGCCAGGGTGAAAGCCATTTTCCGCCGCCAGGAATATTACCAGAGTGATTCAATCACACCGAGCAATAATGTGATCAGCTTCAGTGATTTTGAGTTGAATGCAGATACCCGCACCGTTACCCGCAATGGGGCCGAAATTGAGTTAACAGCGAAAGAGTTCGACCTGTTCTGGTATTTTGCCAGCCACCCTGGGCGTGTGTATACGCGCAGCCAGTTACTCGATCAGGTCTGGGGTTATGGCCATGATGGTTATGAGCATACTGTCAATTCGCATATTAATCGACTGCGTTCCAAGATCGAATTAGACCCGGCCAATCCGGAGTATATTCTCACCGTCTGGGGTGTCGGCTATAAATTTAACAATCACCTGGCTGATGCCGAGACATTCCATTGATCATGCTACGTTCCCTCTATTCCAAACTGGCCGTTGTACTTTTTGTCATCCTGTGCCTGTTTGGTCTGTTATTTATCCAGCTCCTGCAATATGCCAGTGAACAATATCAACAGGAGGTGACACAGCGCTTGAACGAAACCCTGGCTGATCATGTTATTGCTGAACTGGATTTTTTCCATGACAAAAAGATTAACCAGCAGGCCCTGAAAGAAACCTTACACATGATGATGGTCATCAATCCGAATATCGAAGTTTATCTACTCGATAATCAGGGCCAGATTCTCGGTTATGCTGCGGCCAATGCCAAAATCAAAAGATCTCAGGTTGCTATTGAGCCAATTAAAAAGTTTCTGAATAAACAGGCAAGTTTTCCCTTAAAAGGTGACGATCCACGTGATCCGGCAGGACGTAAAGTCTTTTCAGTTGCCCCCATTAGCAACGAAGATCAAGTACAGCAGGGTTATCTCTACATAATTCTTGGCGGGGAAGAGTATGCCGGTGTCGCCGGCATGCTCAAAGACAGTTATATCCTGCGCCTGATGATCTGGGGCGTGATTTTATCGATCGTGATTGCCTCA
>JASFLV010000119.1:0-8307 GCA_050117915.1 Thioalkalispiraceae bacterium
GATTACAAAACTCCCTTAACCAGTGGCGATGAATTCTGGGTTGGACTGAATACAGCACAATCATCAAAATTACGCTTTGATTTTTTACAGGATATCATCCGCAGCAGTGATGATAAGCTGGTGCTTAAGGCACGTATTACCGGCACTGCGGTTAATGAACGGGGCAGGCCGTTTGTGCCTGATAGCCTCAGTGCAATACTAGATTAGGACTGAAAACAGCAATATTCCACCCACCCAGGTTTTCAATCCGGCTAGAGATCGCTAAACTAGCTTGGATAAAATAAAAACAGGAATTCAACCGTGATCGAAACAGTCAAGGTGCAAAGAATCAGCTTTACGACACTGTTTAAAATTCTCTATATCGGCAATCTCATTTTTCCCAGTATTTTACTGATTGTCCTGAGTATCTTTAGCTTTTTTGGTTTCGAAGTTTTACGTTTTGGCGACAGCTACCTGACTGGCATGGATGGCCTGCTTAAAGGACTGATTACCGTGCCATTCATGTTTTTATTTGCGCTGTTCTGGAGTATATTTTTCTGGCTCAGCTATATAATCTCGCTGTGGATCTATTCTCGCTGGCGACCCATGACCCTGTCATACATTCCAGCTAGTCAGGATAAGGAGAATCTTGATTTATGAATAACCAGAGAAAACCGGGCTGGGTGACAGCCGTTGCCATTATCGCTATCGTCTTAAGTGGTTTTGGCGCGATGGGTGGTATCCAGGAAGCACTCAGTCCGATAATGTTTGAGCAACAAAAAACACAATATGAGCAACTGATTAACGAGTTTAACAAGATCATCGAACAAAGCTCAGAATACGATGACCCTGCCAATCAACAAATCGTTTCCTACATGCAGATGGTTATCGATGGCTTTGAAAAGATCATTAATATGCCGGACTGGTACAAAACCTGGATGGTCATTTCCGGGCTATTACAATTACTTATTAACGGTTTCTATTTATTCGCAGCCATCTGGTTATTACAGATGAAACCACACGCGATTTCCTTTCTCTATATTGCCTTGCCGTTAAGTATTACACTTGGTATTACCCGTGTGTATCTCGCAAATATGGCATTTGCCAGCACAGGACTATGGCTTATGGGTGGTAGTATAATTGCCATCGTGATAGAAATAATATTATTGTTAGTTTTAATCAGCGCCGATAAAAAACCATTTCGACAGTTTGAAGCCTGAATATGCCAGAAACGGACATGACCGATCCCTATACAACACCACACTCCAACGTCAGCGACCAGTTGGAAGATGTTGTCTATGTTGGCTTTTGGCAGCGTGCTGCCGCTCATATCATCGACTCTCTGATCATTGTCGCCATCACCTTACCACTACTGATTGCGATATACGGTAAGGAGTACTTCCTGGGTGCCAGCCTGATTCACGGCTTTGCCGATATCCTGATTAATTATATATTACCCGCGATCGCGGTGATCCTGTTCTGGTACTACAAGTCAGCGACACCAGGCAAAATGGCTATCGGTGCAATCATTGTTGATGCCAAAACGTTTGGCAAGCCATCCACAGCTCAACTAATCGGTCGTTATTTTGCTTACTTTGTTTCCATGCTGCCACTGTTTCTCGGGTTTATCTGGGTTGCCTTTGACCCCCGAAAGCAGGGTTGGCACGACAAACTGGCTGGCACGGTAGTCATCCACAAGCGCTAGCTATTCACCTCCCCTGTGGCCATATGAGGCGAGTTTTTGCTGGCTAATCGCCTGTATATTCTCTAGACTATTCAAACGCTTAGATTAATCTCATAGAATCATCCAGCATGTCGGCATTTGGTCAGTTTTTTCGTTTAATTTTTATAAGTTGGGTCCTGGTTCGGCACCGACTGGATGCCGTGATCCTGGCCAGCCACCTGTTTCGACCCATACGCTGGATCCAATATGCGCTGCCCTGGAACTGGATTCCCCGCAAACCCCTGCCCCGTGGCGTGCGGATTCGCATGGCGCTTGAAGACCTGGGCCCGATTTTCGTCAAATTCGGCCAGATCATTTCCACTCGCCGCGACCTGTTGCCCGATGACATCGCCATCGAATTAGCCAGGCTCCAGGACCAGGTACCACCGTTTCCTGATAAAGTCTCACGGCAGATCATCGAAAAGGCGCTAGGACAACCGGTTGAGGAATTGTTTCAAAGCTTTGAGGCCACACCCTTTGCCTCTGCCTCGATTGCTCAGGTACATGGCGCCGTGTTACATAACGGTAAACATGTCGTCGTCAAAGTGTTGCGGCCAACCATTTTACCGGTGATTGAACGTGATATTCAGCTCCTCTATACGATTGCAGCGGGTATCGAACGACACTGGCAAGCCGGGAAACAACTGCGTGCCGTTGAAGTGGTCAGGGAATTTGAAAAAACCATCCTGGACGAGCTGGACCTGATGCGCGAGGCGGCCAATGCCTCCCAGTTGCGTCGTAACTTTGAAGCCTCCAGCCTCATCTATGTGCCGGAAGTCTATTGGGAGTACTCACGCCAGAACGTTTTCGTGATGGAACGCATCCATGGCATTCCGATTAGTAATATAGATGAATTACGCCATGAACATATCGATCTTAAAAAACTGGCGGAACATGGCGTCGAAATCTTTTTCACCCAGGTATTCCGCGACAGTTTTTTTCATGCCGACATGCACCCGGGAAATATTTTTGTTTCACCGGATGGGAAATACATCGCGGTCGATTTTGGCATCATGGGCAGTCTTAATTCCAGCGATCAACGCTATCTCGCGGAAAACTTTCTGGCTTTCTTTAATCGAGATTATCGTCGTGTTGCCCAACTGCATATTGATTCAGGCTGGGTGTCAAAAGAGACCCGTGTCGACGAGTTCGAAGCTGCGATACGCACGGTCTGTGAACCCATATTTGATAAACCACTAAAAGAGATTTCTTTTGGTCAGCTGTTACTACGCCTGTTCCAGGTTGCACGGCGCTTCAACATGGAAGTCCAGCCGCAATTAGTTTTATTACAAAAAACACTCCTCAATATTGAAGGTCTCGGACGCCAGCTGTATCCCGACCTGGATTTATGGAAGACCGCCAAACCCTTCCTGGAACGCTGGATGGCAAAACAGATCGGCCCAGGTTCATTGATGAAACACCTGAAGGAAAACGTACCGTTATGGTCGGAGCGCCTGCCGAAACTACCCAACCTGTTATATGAGGTGATTGAACAGGCCAAGCAGGGCAAGTTACGCGTCACCCTGGAAGAACAACAGCTCAAATCCATACAACAGGAAATTCGTCGTAGCAACCAGCGTAGTTATGCGGCGATTACCGGTACAGGCTTGTTCTTATCGGCCGCGATCATCACCGCACTGGATGGTTATGCCAAAACCATGCTTTGGAACATGCCTTATCTATCCTGGCTGCTGGGTGGAATTGGCATTGCGATTCTGGTTGCCGCCTGGCCAAGACGATAATATATTAGATTCTGCTATTTCGAGCTGTGAGTAACCATGCCAGAACAAATACTTTCTTCCATTAAAAGTTTTTTAAAACTGGAATCAGCCAGCGGGATCCTGCTCATGGGTGCCATGGTCCTGGCGATGATCATGAACAACACCGTTCTGGATGATCTGTATCAAGCCTTTATTGCCATCCCAATTGTGATCCAATTTGGTGATCTGATTATCGATAAACCATTATTACTATGGGTTAATGATGGCTTGATGGCACTGTTCTTTTTCACCATTGGTCTCGAACTCAAGCGCGAATTACTGGAAGGTGAGTTGTCCGACCGCTCCAAGATTATGTTGCCATTAACAGCGGCCGTCGGCGGAATGCTAGTCCCTGCTCTCATATATACAGCACTCAACTGGAATGACCCGGTTGCGATAGAAGGCTGGGCGATACCTGCTGCCACTGATATTGCCTTCGCTCTTGGCATCCTGACTCTCCTGGGTAAGCGCGTTCCCAATTCGCTGAAGATCTTCCTGATCTCCCTGGCTGTGTTTGATGACGTTGGGGCAATAATTATTATTGCAATTTTCTATACCGTTAACCTGTCTTACCTTTCCCTGTTAGTCGCCACAATTTGTATTGCTGTGCTGATTTTCATGAATTATATGAATGTCACCCGTATCTCAGCCTATGCGCTGGTTGGATTGGTCCTGTGGGTGTCTGTGTTAAAATCGGGCGTCCACGCCACGCTGGCGACGGTCATCATGGCCTTCACGATCCCGCTGCGCACGAAAGACCGCTCGATCCCTTCGCCATTACACCGTCTTGAAGAGGACCTGCACCCCATCGTCGCTTTCTTTGTTCTGCCTGTGTTTGCTTTTTCCAATGCCGGTGTCAATCTTGCTAACTTGACTATAGAAAGTTTAACCCACCCAGTACCCGTGGGCATCGCCCTGGGCCTCTTCCTGGGTAAACAAATCGGGGTATTTGGATTTGCCTGGCTCGCAATCAAAACCGGTATTGCCAGCAAATCAAAAGATATTGACTGGCTTTCCCTTTACGGGGTGGCGCTTTTAACCGGGATTGGTTTTACCATGAGTCTGTTCATCGGCTCGCTGGCCTTCGAACATGGCCAATTACCTGCCAACATCGATGAGCGATTCGGTATTCTGTTGGGTTCACTCTTTTCTGCCATCATTGGATATTACGTTTTGAGATACAGCCTGAAACCCGCGCGTCGTGAGTGACGGCAGCTATGGTAACAACGCTAAAAATAAGAAATCAGTCATTCACTGCACAAAAAGTCGACATATATTGTTACCAATTTACATAAATTGGTTAACTAAGTCATTGTAAATGCAGTAAATGATTAATAACCATGCGATCCATACTGTTAAAAACGCCTTAATTCCGCTATATTACGTGGATATAGAGGAAGCCCTGCTGTCCCCTTCCAGATAAAAAAAATAACGTTACTTAAGAATGCTTTTGTCCATATAAAGAATGACCTATCAGTTAACATTTGATGACGCAGCCGAGGTTGCAATCCTTAGCTACAGTGAACCCACCGACATATCCGAACAAATCGAAAGCCGCTGCAAGATCATCAGTTTGTGCCAGGAGCAGAATTGTAAAAAAGCGTTGATCCTGCTTGGTGATGTTCTCGCCCATCAGTCATTCAGTAAAGCCGAATTAAAGTTATATGGTGAAAGCATAGACAAAGAAATGGCTAATGAGATCACCTTCGCTGTGGTCATGCCGGATTCTATTGAAAGCCAGAATGAAATGTACTTCCCGATTCATATCATGAAGCAAAATGGTATCCTGATGAAAACATTCTACACCAAAGATGATGCACTGAGCTGGTTGACCAGGCTCGATTAGCACTGACCAAACGTGAGGACGTCCTGTTAGCTGCTTACTGGTTCGATAAAATAAGCATGATAAACCTGAATCACTAACACCAGAACCAATAAGGTGATAACCCAGAATATAATATAAAGTATTAGTGATTGCCTGGCCTTCTGCTTTTCCAGCCAGGTCCTGGGCTTGACCCCTTTAAAGACAAAAACAAGTTTGGCTGCAAGATTTACACACACCACATTGACTGCCAGTAACAAACCAGCACCCAGGGCATGTTTATAGTTGCCGCCGGCCAACATCAGACCCAGGGTCGCAGTCGGCGGTAGCAAAGCCACTGCGACCATCACCCCTACCAGGACACTGGAGACACCCGTGGTTAAGGAAAGCACCCCTGCGGCCCCGGAAACCAGGGCGAGAACAATGCCGGCGGCGCCGACATCGGTGCGGGTCATCAACTCGTCACTCGTCAATGCTGCCGGCCAGATCAGACCGATAGCATAGGCACAGACTAATGCCACGGCCATGCCACCAAAATTAGTCTGCAGGGCGCGCAGGACAAGAACTTTGTCACCCAGTGCTGCGCCAAACGCCAACGCAATATTAGGACCCAATAAAGGCGCAATCACCATAGCGCCAATCACGACGGCGACATTGTCCTCAATCAAACCGATAGCGGCGACAACCGTGGAAAACAGTACTAACCAGAGATAATTGGAATTGATAAGGGCTCCGGACTCTATTTCATGATACAACTCTTCGCGGGTACGCCCACCGCTGTATTTTTTGCCTGACTCTTTCTTCTGCTTTTCTTCCGCCCGGGGTATCGTCGCTTCGACGGGATGAATAATAATACGCCAACCCTCGGCGGCGACCAGAGCCTGTTGAATAGAATCGAGTATCACCTGCTGCTTTTCTACCTTGACCAGTAGACGCACACTACAACGATCTTCTTCTTCTTCTTCACTTTTGTCTACCCAGCAATCAAGAACCTCATGGTGTTCAGCGATACCACGAATGGTATCGTTATTACCACAGTCTGTAAGAACTTCAATAATGCGCACTCAGCTTACCCCCGCTGCCAATTCCAGGTAGATTAAGAATAGTAGAGCAATGTTTTAGTGAGGACGCATTAATGCCCCTTCGACCTCATCGCGCTTTTCTTTCCCTGCAATTAATTCGATCAAAGTGAGGGCGAAATCCATCGCCGTACCCGGACCCCGCGAGGTCACCACTTTGCCATCAATCACAACCGGCTGCTCAAGATAATGCATGCCGGCGACCTTGAATTTCTCCAACGCCCCCGGATAACTGGTCACCGACCTGTTCTCTAATAATCCAGCTGACGCTAGCGCCATGGGTGCTGCACAAATCGCTGCTGTATACTTGCCTTGCTCGGACATTTCTTTTAGTTTCTGCTGGACCAGGGGATTCTCACGCAGGTGGTCGGCACCTGGTAATCCACCTGGCAGGACAATCAGATCAAATGACTTCGACATCACCTTTTCCATGGTTGTGTCAGCAACTAACACCATGCCACGACTGGCCTTGACGGGCTGATCATCCAGGCCAGCAGTCACCACATTAAACCCGGCGCGGGTGAGTAAATCAGTAATCGTTACCGCTTCAAGTTCTTCACAGCCCTGTGCTAGGGGGACGAGGATGTCTGGTTTTGCCATGCTAGTTTACCTCGGTTGTGGCGCCAACGAATTAGCCCCGATACAGAGACCAGCTTGATATCTGTTTCCTCTAACTCAAGCAGCGCCTGATTGAGAAACTGAATCGTTTCAGGATAAGGATGTGCAATCGCGATCGCGCTTCCTTTTTGCCTGGCGGTCTTTAACAGATAGTTCCACTGTTTTCTGATCTTTTCCTGGCTACGATCATGATCAAGAAACACATCACGGGTAGCACTCTCAAGGCCAATTTCTTTGGCCGCCGCCAACGCATAACTGGTGCTGATGGTTCGGCTATCGACAAAGTATAAATCACCGTAATGTAAAATACCCTGCATAAGCCAGTTCATCATTTGTTTGTCCTGGGTCAAGCGACTACCCATATGGTTATTTACACCACTGATATTTTTGATATAACTCAGACTTGTTTTCAGACTGTGTAGAAACTCATCTTTACTCATGCTTGAGCGCAATCCCGCCTTACCAAGCCTGCGATCTTCCATGGCCTCCATGGGCAAGTGTAATAAGATCTCTTTGTGATGTTCTACCGCATAGTCAGCGAGCGTTTTAGCATAAGGAGTAAAGGGAAGCACTCCTACGGTTATCTGCCCGGGAAGGTCGATTACCCGGCGACCGTCTTTAAGACGGTCGCCCAGGTCATCAATGATAATGGCAACACGCGGCTGTTCAAATTGTGTGGCGTGTTGCTCTGCATGGGTATGCGCTGTAAAGACAGCAAACAATAACAGGCTGATCAATAAGCGCATTTGTGTCTGCCTCTTAACGATAATTTATTTCTTCTGCAAAGATAGATTAGCGATCACTTAGTAAAGTTAAACCTTTCAAGATATTCAGCGCTTCATAAAGCACATAATCCTCACTTGCCAGGCTTTGTTCCTTATCTGTTTTACCAGCAGCTTCAGTGCCCGGCTCTTCTTCTTCGTCACCATTTTGCAAGTGACCCTTCAAATCAGCCTCTTTAACCTCACCTACAGTACTAGCAGTTTCAGAGCTGACTTTCAGATTTTCAACCACGATATCGGGATCGATACCCTTGGCCTGGATCGAGCGACCCGATGGGGTGTAGTAACGTGCCGTGGTTAACTTGATTGCCGTGCTGTTACCAAGCGGGACAACGGTTTGTACTGAACCCTTACCGAAGGTTTTGGTACCCAGAATGAGTGCGCGCTTGTGGTCTTGCAGTGCACCGGCAACAATTTCTGAAGCAGAAGCGGAACCACCATTGACCAGAACAACGATGGGTGCACCATTTAGCATATCATCGGGGTTAGCAGTATGGACGATCTCATTTTCATCATTACGCCCTCTCACGCTAACAATTGTACC
>JASFLV010000120.1:0-8276 GCA_050117915.1 Thioalkalispiraceae bacterium
ATCTTACTCACAGAACCCTGCGGGTTCATTGTGTGCACCCTACCCATCGTTCCGATGGGTCAGGGCGCCCGCTACGCGGATACGTAATCCCAGCATGCATACGAACAATGAAAAAAGCCCAAGCAAAATTCGCTCGGGCTTTTTTCATTGTTGGTGGAGGCGGCGGGAATCGAACCCGCGTCCGTAAGTCCTCTGCCTTTGGCTCTACATGCTTATCCTGTTCTTTAATTTAACTGGCGGCTGCCCAACAGGCAGGGATCACCGACAGCGATTCCGGTAAGAGTTTAACGAATCCGCCCCGAAAACAGCTTCATCGCGATCCTGTATGGGATGACACCGGTTATCTGCGCGTACAGGCACACCTCAGGCCGATGGCTTTACGCTGGTTTTTAAGCAGCTAAAGCGTAGTTGTCGTCGTTGGCAACTATAAAGTTTTGCAAACAGATTAACGAGGAATTTGCACCTCGGCATGCACCTCCGGTTTTGTAACCCGCGTCGAAGCCAGGTCGCCCCCTTTTTGGCACGTTAGCTACTGCGCTCGGTCTGGCAGCGTTAAAAAACAATTTTCACTTGTCACATATTATCTATATGCTCCGCGTAAAAATTGTTTTTTGCCTTGCCAGCCCTTCGCTCGTAACGCTAACGAGCCAAAAAGCTATTTTTTGAATCAAACGACATCCAAATAAATAGCGAAGATAGATGTTTACTATAGCCGATTAGAGTGATTTTCAATAGGAATAGTTCCTCCTTCTTTCATATTCTGCAAAGGGTAAATGAACCCGAGATCCTCTTTCCAGGACCGTCAGCCGCATGGACGCGGCTGCCGAGCTTACAGGGATGTACTCGCAGCGTGTCCTGGAAAGAGGATCTCGGTTCATAGTTTTGTTTAACCAGATTTCATGATCCGCGCCTTTTCGCGCTGCCAGTCGCGGCTTTTTTCAGCAGCCCGCTTGTCATGCTGCTTTTTACCGCGGGCCAGGGCGATTTCCAGCTTGGCACGGCCCTTTTTCCAGTACATTGCGGTTGGGACCACCGCGTAGCCTTTGCGTTCGACCGCGCCGATCAGTCGGTTCAGTTCATGCCGGTGTAAGAGTAATTTACGACTGCGTTGCGGATCTGGGCTGATATGCGTCGATGCCGTCGGCAGTGGGGTAATCACTGCGCCAAATAGATACGCTTCACTGTCTTTAAGTAGTATATAGCTGTCCTTGATCTGTACCCTGCCTGCGCGCAGGCTCTTGACTTCCCAGCCCTCCAGCTCCAGCCCGGCCTCGAAGCGATCCTCGAGGGTGTAATCGTGGCGTGCCTTTTTATTGAGAATAATCGTGTTGGATTGGTTGTCTTTTTTGCTTTTCTTGCCCATTCGTCGATTATAAACGATGCAGACCACAAACACCCAAATTTGAGAAAAATGAAAATGTGAGAAGTCAACCCTGAGTTTGGCTTGAGCCACGTGGCGTTTTCTCGGACAATTTACTCATAACAAGAATGCTGGAGGAATGGGCAAATGTCGCCGAAGACTTCGATCCACGGTGCCTGGTCATCACGTTGGGCGTTTATCCTGGCTGCAACCGGTTCCGCGGTGGGGCTCGGGAATATCTGGAAGTTTCCCTATATCACCGGGGAAAACGGTGGCGGGGCATTCGTTATCGTTTACCTTGTTTGTATCGTATTGATTGGTATTCCCATCATGATGGCGGAGATCATGCTGGGACGCCGTGGTCGCCAAAGTCCTATCAATACCATGCACACTCTGGCGATTGAATCCGGGCATGACCCTGCCTGGAAATTGCTGGGTTTTATGGGGGTGCTGGCCGGGTTTCTGATCCTTTCCTATTACAGCGTGATAGCCGGTTGGTCGATGGAATATTTGTTCAAGGCCAGCAGTGGCGATTTTTCCGGGCAGACCTCCCAGGGCATCGAAAATCTATTCGGCGAGTTTATTAATGCGCCAAAAGACCTGACCCTCTGGCATACCATCTTTATGGTGATGACGTTTCTGGTGGTGGCGCGCGGGGTGCGAAGTGGCCTGGAAAAGGCGGTAAGGTTTCTGATGCCGGCCCTGTTTATCCTGCTGCTGATCCTGGTTGGTTATGCGATGTCGACCCAGAGTTTCAATGCCGGCCTTGAGTTCCTGTTTAAACCAGATTTTTCCAAATTGAGTGGCGCTGCGGTTCTAACTGCAATGGGACATGCCTTTTTTACCTTGAGCCTGGGGATGGGGGCGATCATGGTCTATGGGTCTTACCTGCCAAAAGATGCCTCGATAACCAAAACAACCTTTACTATCGCCGCCATGGACACCCTGGTGGCACTGCTAGCCGGGATGGCGATCTTTCCCCTGGTGTTTGCCAACAATCTCGAGGCGGGTAGTGGCCCTGGGCTGGTCTTTGTGACCTTACCACTGGCTTTTGGTCAGATGCCGTATGGCAATTTCTTTGGTGCCTTATTCTTTTTATTATTATCTTTTGCTGCCTGGACTTCCGCGATCTCTTTGCTGGAACCGGCCGTGACCTGGTTAGTGGAAAATCGCGGGCTAAAACGGATTACTGCCACCATGCTGGTAGGTATCATCACCTGGTTGACCGGGTTATTGACCGTTTTTTCCTTTCAGAAAGATTCACCGATTATCTTTTCCTTCACCTTCGCTGGTGAAAAAAAAGAGAATGGCATCTTCGATATACTTGATATTCTGACGGCAAACATTATGTTACCGTTAGGTGGCTTACTCATTGCGATCTTTGCCGGCTGGTTTATGAGTCGTGAGGCCAGTCGTGATGAGCTGGACCTTGGTGAGTCAAATACCTATGGCGCCTGGCGGATTGCGGTCAGGTATATTGCTCCGACCCTGGTCGCGATTGTAATTCTGAAACTGATTGGGGTCCTGGATCCCATACTGGATATGTTAAGCCGGATTGTTGAAGTATTTTTTGGTTGATGTGAAGTGAAGAAAATTGAGAAGAGCGCACTGGTGTCGTATTCACCGGAGCAGATGTTTTTATTAGTCGATGATATTGATTCTTACGAGATCTTTTTACCATGGTGTAGCAGTAGCAAGGTAGTGGAACGTTCTGCAGATGTCGTTAAAGGGCAGCTAGATATAAATTACAGTCAGCTACACAAGTCATTTATCACGCGTAATATCAATACCCCGCATAGCCAGATTGAAATGCAACTGGTCGAAGGACCGTTCAAGCATCTGCGCGGTCTTTGGTTATTCACCCCATTGGGAACTGATGGTTGCAAGATCGAATTAAATATGGAGTTCGAATTTGCGAGTCGTTTAGTCGACATGACAGTCGGGCCAGTGTTTGGCAAGCTGGCAAATTCGCTGGTTGATGCATTTACAGAACGCGCGGCGGAAGTTTATGGCAAATGAAAAAACAATTCTGGTTGAAGTCGCCTATGCCAAACCGGAACAACAGGTCATTATTCCCTTGCAGGTCAAACAGGGAACAACATTAATCGAGGCGATAAAGTTATCTGGCATTCTAAGCCAGTTTCCGGAGATTGATCTGGACAAAAACAAGACCGGTATCTTTAGCAAGATCAGTAAGCCAGAGACGGTGTTACGGGAAAAAGACAGGGTGGAGATCTATCGTCCCCTGATTGCTGATCCGAAGGAATCACGCCGCAAACGCGCAGAAAAGAAAAAACACCAACATGAGGAAGAACAGACGGAAAACAAGCATTAATACAGGTCAAACAGCTTAGTTTGTTTGCTTTTCCGTTTTATAACGACTGTCGTCGATTTTGACCAGCTTTTCATTTTCAAAATACAGGGTCAACACTCTGCTGGTCAGTTTGCCGTCGCCGGGTTTGACCGCATGCACATAGTCCCAGCGATTGGGATGAAAGGGGTCGATCAGTAGGGGGGTCCCGATTAATAAAGTTACCCTGTTCTTATTCATGCCCAGCTTGAGTTCGGCCAGTCGCTCGGGATCGAGCACATTGCCTTGCTGTACATCGACTTTATAAATTGAACACCCGCCCAGCAACAGCAAGCCGCTGATTAAAAAGTTAATGAGAATCGTTCGCATTTAGCGCTCTTTTTGCGTTATACTATGTGCCAGGAATCATACCGGAATCGAAGGCTATCTTCACCTGGTGGATGCCTGTATCTACTGAGCGAAAGGGAGCTGCAAGTTGGAAACACAAGACCTGAAAAAAGCCGGTCTTAAGGCTACGTTACCCAGGATCAAAATCCTGACCTTGCTGGAAGAAAGCCAGCTTCGCCATGTTTCGGCGGAAGATGTCTATAAGGCGCTGCTTGAATCAGGCGAAGACCTGAGCCTGGCCACGGTCTATCGTGTCCTTACACAGTTTGAACAGGCCGGCCTGGTGACGCGCCATCACTTCGAAGGGGGGCACTCCGTATTTGAGCTGAATCAAGGCGAACACCATGATCATATTCTTTGTGTCAAATGCGGTAAGGTCGATGAATTCGTCGACAAGGTGATAGAAGAGCGCCAGCAAAAGATTGCTGCCGATAAGGGATACGATATGACCGACCACTCACTCTATATTTTTGGTATCTGCAAAGAGTGTCAGAAAAAGTAATTATTTAAGTTCATTCTCTGGATACAGAGAGACGGCTCAGGATTGAGCGCTTTCGATCATCTCCCTGGCGTGCGACAGGGTCTGTTCCGTAATTTTGATTCCGCCTAACATGCGCGCAATCTCATCGATACGTTGCGTATTATCCAGCGGGTTGATCTCGGTCACCGTGGTCTTCTGATTGGTTGATTTGCTAACCTGGTAGTGATGATGTCCCAGGGCGGCAACCTGTGGCAGGTGGGTAACACAGATAACCTGTCGGTGCTGGCCAAGGGCACGCAACTGAAGACCAACAATCTCTGCCACACTGCCGCCAATACCCACATCGACTTCATCGAAGATCAAGGTCGGAATCCGTGTGGCCTGTGCCAGGATCACCTGGATGGCCAGGCTGATTCGAGATAACTCACCTCCAGATGCCACTTTGGCCAGGGGTTTGAGCGGCATTCCCGGGTTGGCGCTAACCAGAAACTCGATGTTCTCGGCACCACGGCTACTCCATTGTGCTTCATCCAGCTCAATCAACTCTGCCTTGAACTGACCACCCTGCAGGCTGAGTCCCTGCATGGTATCGGTAATCTTGCCACTGAGTAATTCAGCGGTTTTTTTCCGACTCGCTGAGAGTTTTTTTGCTGCTTTGAGATAAGCGCTTTTTGCTAGTTCAATTTGCTTTTGCAGATCACCCAGTTTGATATCGGCCTGCTCCAGGTCTTCCTGTTCCTGCTTCAGTGTTGGCAACAGTTCAACCAGTTGTTCCGGTTCAACACGATGCTTTCTGGACAGGTTATGGATATCAGTAATCCGTTGCTCGACTTCACTAAGTCGTTCAGGGTCGAGTTCCAGTGAATCGATATAGTGTCTGAGTTCACTGACTGTTTCCTGCACCTGGATGATGCTGGTATTTAATAATTCCGCAATCGGTGCCAGTTTTTCATCGATCCGTGTCAGGTCGGAAAGATCGTTGCTGCTTTGAGTGAGAATGGAGCTCACAGCGTGTTGCTCATTCTCTTCCAGGTTATTAACAATGGATTGTGCGGTGTTCAAAAGCTGGTTGGCATTGGATAGACGTTTGAGTTCATGTTCAAGCTTGTCAGTTTCGCCAGGTTGCAGGTCCAAGGCCTGGAGTTCCTGAACCTGGTAACGCAGGAGTTCAAGACGACTATCACGATCAGTATTCGCCTGGCTGAGTCTCGCATAGTCGCGACTCAGGTCTTGCCAGCGGGTATACAGCTCGGCGACTTCGTTTTGCAAGTCCCGGTGGTTGGCATAATCATCCAGCAACTGCCGCTGTACGTCTTTGTGAAGTAATGACTGGTGTTCATGTTGACCGTGCAGGTCAACCAGCATCTCACCCAGTTCTTTTAACTGTTGAATGGTTGAGGGGATGCCATTGATAAAGGCCTTGGAACCACCCTTGCGACTAATGGAACGACGGATAATGCATTCATCCTCACTTTCCATTTCGTGTTGGCTCAGCCAGGCACTGGCCTGGGGTGCCTGTTTGACACTAAAGGAGACACTGATCTCGGCCTTATCATTGCCATGCCGAATGACGGAGGTGTCGGCACGATCCCCTAATGCCAGACCCAGTGCATCCAGCAGGATGGATTTACCGGCACCGGTTTCGCCAGTTAAAACAGTGAGTCCGGACTCGAACTCGATATCGAGGGATTCGACAATGGCGAAGTTCCAGATATGTATATGTGTCAGCATTTACAGGTGCTCACCCCAGTGTAATTTTTCACGCAGTACATGATAGTGATCATGCTCCGGTGGATGAATTATACGCACACGCGTTGGCTTGCGTTCAATCGAAATTTTATCACCGGACACCAGTCCCATGTTGATTTGTCCGTCACAGGTTACCTGGGCATGGGAGTGGGGATAATCACGGACCAGGACTTCGATCTTGCTCGCCCCGTCCAGCACGATGGGGCGGTAACTCATACTGTGCGGGCAGATAGGAACGATGACCACTGCATCCATATCCGGTGCCAGGATAGGACCGCCGCCGGACAGGGCATAGGCGGTTGAGCCGGTTGGTGTGGACACAATCAGGCCATCTGAGCGCATCGTATTGAGCAGGCGCCCGTCGATATAGGTCTCCGTTTCGATCATCCTCGCCACTTCCCATTTATGGATGACGACATCGTTGAAGGCATCGCTGACACGGGGTTCGGGTTCCAGTTCATTTACGATGGTCGCGGTCAGCATGATGCGTTGTTCCTCGACATAGTCGCCGGCCATGACCTCATCCAGCCGTTTCTCGATCTGATCAGGCGATACGTCTACCAGGAAACCCAGTCTGCCCAGGTTCACCCCGAGCAGGGCAACATCATAGTTAACCAGTGAGCGTGCGCTATGCAGCAGAGTACCGTCACCCCCCACGGTGATGGCCAGGTCGCATTGTTTGCCGATCTTTTCAAAGTCAGCCGTGTTCATATTATGCTCAGGCATGGCTTTGGCGGTACTTGATTCCAGCCATACCTCGCATTTTCTGCTCATCAGCAACTCATTGAGGCGGATAATGGTCTCCGCGACACTGGGGTCACCATATTTACCAATCAGCCCAATTTTTGAAAATTTTGAATTCATTCTATTTATTATCCAATTTTCCCAACGTTAGCATAAGCGGCAGAAACAGGCTATGGACGAGGCTGGGCTTGTAGAGTCGTGCAGGATCAGGGGCAGTTGGGGTGTGATCGATGCCAGGATTTAAAATTAGCACTCTTACGCTTAGGCTGCTAAATTATGTCTGGCAGGTGTACCCCAATTTAAATGAAAGAAAACCAGATAACTGAGATGGAAACAAGGTCAAAACGATCCCGATCCAATGAAGAGCGGGCCAAGACGCTCCTTAAGACCCTGATCGAAAAATACATTCAGGATGGTCAGCCTGTTGGTTCCAGGGCATTAGCCAAGGACTCTGGGCTGGATCTGTCGCCGGCGACAGTCAGAAATGTGATGGCCGACCTGGAAGACATGGGGCTGATCCTGGCCCCGCATACCTCTGCCGGGCGTATCCCCACCGCCAAGGGTTACCGGATGTTTGTCGACAGTCTCCTGACGGTCAAACCCATCCAGGAGAGTATGGTTGAGATTCTCAAGCAGCAGCTTGCCACCAAGGTGGACCGCGATGGCGTAATCAATAATGCTTCCGCCATGCTCTCGGAAGTGACACGACTAACCGGGATTGTCACATTGCCCAAACATGAGTCGACCCGCCTGGAGCACATCGAGTTTTTACGTCTGTCGGCGCGTCGAATCCTGGTCATTCTGGTCGTCAATGGCCAGGAAATTCAGAACCGGATCATCGATACCGAGCGGGATTTCAGTCCGGCCGAATTACAGGAATCGGCCAATTACCTGAATGCTGAATTCGCTGGTCAGGACCTGGCAACGATTCGGGCCAGGCTTCTCAAGAGTATGCAGCAGGCCAGGGATGCCATGCAGAGCCTGATGCAAAATACCATGAATATTGCTGATCAGGTGCTGAATACCTCCAAGGATGATGATTATGTGCTGGCCGGCCAGACCAACCTGATGAGTTACCAGGAGATGTGTGATATCGATAAACTGCGTAACCTGTTTGAGGCTTTTAACAGCAAGCGGGATATCCTGCATATTCTGGATCAGTCCATCCATGCCGATGGGATGCAGATCTTTATCGGTGGCGAGTCAGGTTGCGAGGTTCTGGATGATGTATCCGTCGTCACTGC
>JASFLV010000121.1:0-8264 GCA_050117915.1 Thioalkalispiraceae bacterium
TTGGAAAACAGCCAATCATGGCACCCTCAACGAGTTTTCCGTCTATCTCCCGCTCATAACAACACTGATCACAGCCCATCAGAAGAATATTCTGTTCTTTTGCAACCCTGGCTAATCGCTCGCCCAGTGGATCACCCTTCACCAGGACATAGTTATTGTCTTCAAAAAAGAACATTCCGACCACGTCGACACCATGCCGATCTTCTTCCAGCTGTGGAAGAATCATTTTTCCCAATTTATAAGAAACCGTATGACCCTGGCTTGAAAAGATGTACGCTACTTTCATATAAACCTCCGTTGTTTATGGGTATTGATACCTGATTTAATCAGGCTATCACAGCTTGAGCCGCAAAGCTGACAGATCATGCGTTTTTAATTAATGATGCCTAAAACTCATCGCTTAATGCCATCTCCAAACGATGACCCAGTAATCGACCATACTTGTTGTTATACTTTTCTCTGTAACCTTGAAATGGCTCACTCAAACTTTCCCTGGGATCATCACTCAGCGCGTATGCCATCCCCTCAGTAAGCCACTTAGGCGCCATCCAAACCGAAATACTACCAAATTTATCAGACTGCCACTGATGGATAAGCTCATGCTTTAGATAATGCATTTGCCAGCCTCTAGGGGCAACCACGACGCCAAAACTAGCAACTGATTGCGCAGCTGCTTTTTTGAAGCCAAAAGCTGTAAAGCAAGACTCAGTGGAACAAAATATTACTTTTGGTTTTTCTTTAAACGGTGTTAGCTTTGACTCAATATCCTTTAATGCGCTCTCATATAGAAAAGCGGCGTTTTCTAATTTATTAACATCATCAATACATAACCACTCTTTGACACAAACCACTCCGGCTATTTCCGGTATGAATATTTTAATTGGCTTTACAAAAATAAAAATAGCTACCGGAATAAAAATTAAAATTATAGCTATGACCTTAGAGCGTTTCATTTAACTTTTTTAGCTTCTTATCTTGTAGTTAACAGGAAAAAACGACAAGAGTGTATTGTTAGCGGTAAATCGATAGCTCTCTGTCACGTCTTTCAATGTCTGTATCTTCCATAGACTCAATTGCCTCAATAGCTTTAATATATGCTTCAGGTAATTCATTTTCCTTAGCGCCTCTTATTACATGCTCCTTGTACCAGTTCATTGGCTTTAATATTGGATCAATATTGGTAGCGTAGTAAGTATATGCTTTAATGATAGAGCCGTTATTAAGTTTGATCAGTACATCTTTTTGTGCATAACCATATCCCAACCCCTCCTCTCGATCTAACCTCGGTTTTTCTTCTTGAGAGATGAGGAATACAACCCCGTATACATAATCTGCAGGATCTCCAGTTTGTTTTACATCGCACTTGGCAGATCCATCTTTTTTGCTTATTTTATGAAATTTAAGTTTATGCCCTTCAAGTATTCCTGTATCAATTTTTTTCGCTGAAGGCACTCTCGCAAGTAGACGTTTAATTGACATGTTCGAGCCATATGAAAAATAGTGCATCTGCTTATCCTGTTATCGCTAACTATTTATCAAGTGGAATAGTATTCGTACTATTCAGTATAGTATCTTTATGTTTCATATTTATCGATCCTTTGCTTCAGGCTAAGCTGCATCGCGCGCCTGGCTGAGCTATCTTTTTTGGGAATCCTGTAGAGCACATGGATGATAATCTCTGCGGTCTTGTCATACTGTTGTTTCAGTGGATCGTAGCGATAGCGGACGCATACCACTTTTACACCGGATCGTTTGATTGTCTTAAATAATGCTATTCGACGGTAACCGATTTCGCCAGGTTTCGGGGTTGATCGACATCGGTGCCTTTCTGAATAGCAACATGGTATGAAAGAAGCTGTAAGGGTATGGTATGGATAATCGGTGATGTTTCATCTTTGGTTGCGACGATATTCATCACATGAATTCCAGGCTCATCCTTGAAACCTGATTTTTCATCGGCAAACACATACAGCTCACCACCACGCGCACTGACTTCCTGCATGTTGGAGCGCAGCTTATCCAGTAGTTCGTTGTTTGGCGCCACCACAATGACCGGCATTTCCGCATCAACCAGGGCCAGCGGGCCGTGCTTTAATTCACCTGCTGCATAGGCTTCGGCATGAATATAGGAAATTTCCTTGAGCTTGAGCGCTCCTTCCATGGCGATGGGGTAATGTAAACCGCGCCCCAGGAAAAGTGCGTTATGTTTGTCTGCAAAATTCTGCGCCAGTGCTTTAATGGACTCATCCATCTCCAGCACTTTTTCAATTTTACTGGGCAGTGATTTAAGTTGTTCGACCAGGTTTTTCTCGGTCTCCGCCGACATCCCATTGCGGCGGCCCAGAACCATCACCAGCAGCAATAGAGCAACCAGTTGGGTGGTAAACGCCTTGGTTGAGGCTACGCCGATTTCCGGACCGGCACGGGTCATCAATGACAAGTCTGACTCTCTTGTTAAGGAACTTTCCGGCACGTTGCAGATTGCCAATGAGTGCCCAAAACCAAGACGCTTGGCTTCATGCAGCCCAGCCAGGGTATCCGCAGTTTCACCGGACTGTGAAATAGTTACGATCAGGGAGTTTTTTCGTACCACCGGTTTGCGATAACGAAACTCACTGGCCACTTCAACCGCACAGGGAATACCCGCCAGGGTCTCAAACCAGTGGCGCGCGACCAGTCCGGCGTGATAACTGGTACCACAGGCAATAATGTGCACACCTTTAACGTCATCAAATATTTTACCCGCAACCGGACCAAAGGCCTCTTCCAGCACGGTGTCCTTTCCCAGGCGCCCTTCCAGTGCGTCAGCGATCGCCCGCGTCTGCTCATGAATTTCCTTTTCCATGTAATGGCGATAGGTACCACGCTCAACCGCATCAGCAGTGAGTTCACTCTCTTTTACCGGGCGCTCGACCACGTCACCGCTTTCATCGTAGATCGTCAGGCTGTCGCGCTGGATATCGGCTACATCCCCTTCATCCAGAAAAATGAATCGCTGGGTGACGGGTAATAAGGCAGCCACATCCGAGGCAATGAAATACTCACCGATACCGACACCAATGACCAGGGGGCTTCCTCGCCGCGCGGTAATCATTCGGCCCGGCTCTTTATTGCTGATGACACCCAGGGCGTAGGCCCCTTCGAGTTCAGTCAGCGTGTTTTTTACGGCCTGTAATAAATCCTGCTTACCCTCGATATGGTGCTGGTATACCTGGTGAACGATAACTTCCGTATCCGTTTGCGAAGTAAATTCGTAACCCGCTTTCGCCTGCGCTTCGCGCAACGCTTCGTGGTTTTCAATGATGCCGTTGTGCACAACAGTAACGGTCTGTCGACAGACATGCGGATGGGCGTTTTGCTGGGTAGGTTTTCCATGCGTGGCCCAGCGTGTATGCGCAATCCCAAGGTATGCGCTCAAGTTCTCTTTTTTAACTTCTTTTTCGAGTTCGACGACCTTGCCTGGCATGCGTACCCGGTTGATACATCCATCACTACCAATCACCGCAATTCCGGCCGAATCATAACCACGGTATTCAAGTCGCTTCAGACCTTCCACTAAAATAGGTACGACATCTCGCTCTGCAATTGCCCCAACTATACCGCACATGTTTGTCTCCGTTACTCGTCCAGCTTAATAATATGATTAAGACTGTAATTTTGAGTTTGTCTTCCAGGTTGATTTACTTATCGGCTGATTTTTTCTGGGGACGGCGCCAACCATCAATTGTGATCTGCTTGGCACGGGTCAAGGTCAGCTTGCCTTCCGGTGCATCTTTGGAAATCACACTCCCGGCGCCAATCGTGGCGTCATCACCCAGTGTCACCGGGGCAACTAATACGCTATTCGAACCAGTCGACGCCCGCTCACCAATAACGGTTCGATGTTTATTCGCACCATCATAATTGGCCGTGATGGTTCCGGCACCAATGTTGACTCCAGCCCCCATATCGGTATCACCGATATAACTCAGGTGATTCACTTTGGAACCTTCGCCGATAACACTGTTTTTTACCTCAACGAAATTACCGATATGATTATCACCTTGTAATACTGCACCTGGGCGTAAGCGTGAATAAGGGCCGATCAGACTTTTCGCCCCGACTCTGGCATTGTCGATCATACACATGGCCTGCATTTGTACGCCCTGGCCAATGAAACTGTCGCGGATCACGCAGTTGGGACCGATATAAACATCATCTTCAATATGCACATCACCTTCTAATATGACGTTAATATCCAGGGTGACATCTTTACCAACCGAAATTTTACCGCGTATATCAATTCTATCGGGATCGATAATCGTTACCCCCTCGACCATTAACGCTTCGGCCTGTTGCCGTTGATATACACGTTCGAGATAGGCAAGTTGACTGCGACTATTTACCCCAAGGACTTCATCTTCACTGTCGGGATGGGTAGCTTCGACATTACAGCCATCCTCAACTGCCATAGCAATGATATCAGTAAGATAGTATTCGCCCTGGGCATTATTATTTTCCAGGCGACTTAACCAGCCCTTCAGGCGCTTGCCTTGCACAGCAAGAATACCCGTGTTGATTTCGGTAATGGCCAACTCATCCCGAGTTGCATCTTTTTGCTCTACAATCCGTTTGATTTCACCGTTTTCACGCACAATGCGTCCATAACCATGCGGGTTATCAAGATGCACAGTTAGCAACGCCAGGGTATCAGCATCGGTTATATTCACCAGGTCCACCAGTGTCTCAGTACGAATCAACGGCACATCCCCGTATAACACCAGGATAATATGATCATCTTCAATGTCGGGGCGAGCCTGGTCCACCGCATGCCCGGTACCTAACTGCTCGGCCTGTTCCACCCAGCTAACCTGTTCATTTGCTAGTTGTTGTTTAACCTGCTCACCACCGTGACCATACACCACGATCGTGTTCTTTGAAGCCAGTTCTGCCGCTGTGTGAATGACATGCGCCAATAACGGCTTGCCGCCAATGGGGTGTAATACCTTGGGGAGTTTCGATTTCATCCGGGTGCCCTGTCCTGCGGCGAGGATGACTACACTGAGTTGTGCCTGCTTTGTCATAATAATTTACTTACTGCATAGTTAAAGGGCCCTGCATATCAATGACTTCGCCGGTCCCGATTTCCTGTTCAGTTGCATCGCGTAGCGCAATAACCTTCATCACGAACACCACGGTTTTGCCCGCAAACGGATGGTTGGCATCCAGGGTAACTTCTCCATTTTCAATTTTTGTGACTTTCATGGTAATGGTCTCACCCTGCTCATTTTCAAATATGGCCTCGGCACCAATCTGCTGATACTGCGGGGGGACATTTTCAATCTGCTCAACGTGCATCAATTCAGGATCAGGGTAACCGAATCCTTCCTCGGGCGTAATCTCAACCGTAACTTGATCGCCAATCATCTTACCATCCATGGCCTGCTCGGCGCTGGGATACATCTTGCCATCCAGCTGGTGGATATAAGACATGGGTAAATCCGATCGTTCCAGGATATTGCCCGCCTTGTCGGTGATAGAATAAGTAAAGGTAACGACTTTCTGCGCCGTTACCACATCATCATTTTGTGCCATAGCGTTGAGATCTTTTCCGGGTTTATGCTCTGAATTACTGGACAGAGAGTTTCGCATAATTATCCATATATATCAGCAGGTTACCATAGTGCACGCCAGCCTGACCAGCCATCCGGATAAGCTGCTGATCTCTATTATATCGGAGCTGGCATACCGAGCGTTAACAAATCTCACCTGCCCTGCAAACGCTTGTCACTCACACAGATAACAAAAAAAGACCCGGACTCACTCCTGAGCCCGGGTCCGGATTTAAGGCCGACGATGGGGTAGCGGCCCTAAAAGTAGTGCAGTAGCCGTTAAATAGCGGCGACTGGCATATCTTCGCGCTCGATTTTGGTTGCGGTATAGGTACCGTCACCATTAGCAAAGACATACATTTCGATATAATCGTTGGCACCCAGGTCTTCCAGGTTAAACTGGGGGTCAGGCATCATGCCTTCATCACGATCGTCATGCATGATGGTTTCTGCGGTTACCTGAATCACAGTGCCATCCATCAGAGTAATCATCCCGACATTCGCTGCAGAAGCCGTGACCGACGCAACTGTTCCTGTCATTTCAGAGGTGGCTTCCTGATCTTCCAGCTCCACCTCTTCTGCGATCAGCTCACCGCCAGCATTGAAGTAACCTTCCACTTCCACCATGGCACCCACCATGATGTCGGCACGCACACCATCTTCAAACTCGGTTTGATCATTGATCATCACCACCTGGCTATCGACGGTAATCGTGGTGTTATCCATCGCCATGACCATACCGTGAATTTCGTATTCATCATCTTCATCGCCATGATGGTCAATACGGCCATCGTCTTCACGTTCCACTGAAGAGGCGATCAGCTCACCAGCAACAATGCCAGTGATACTCTTCACCTCAACGTGTATACCATCGGATATTCCGTTCGCCAAGTCAGACAGCGCGGCGCCGGAATAGTCTATCGTCATGGATCCAATATCAAACTTGGAATTGTTTGCAGAATGATTTTCCACAACACCTTTTAATTCGATGCCATCTGGATGTGTACTCAAATAAGTCAACAGATCAACTGCCTTGACTTCCAAACGTGTCGCGGTAATTAAACCGGTTCCTGTTGAATGACCACTGACTTCGACGATATTCCCTGGGGCAATCATACCGGCGTCTGTAATGGATGCGACATGACTTTCGAAAATTGTCTCTGTGGTAACTGTCACCGTTTGCCCCATCACGTCCATCGTGCCTGTCATTTGTCCAGCCGGGATATTATTCGCATTAACGATACCCTCAACATCATCGTCATGCTCGACGCTGATAGTATTCCCATTACTATCCTGTCTAACCGTCACCATCATACCGGCACGTAAGTCAGACTCACTAGCTGCGTCATCTTCGATATAAACTGAGGCGCCATTGGTCTCATACTCCACGCCATTGACGTAAATACTCCCGAATGAAGTAATCGGTCCGGATGTGGACCGACTATTCTCCGAACTTGAGCCTGAACCACCGCCGCAGGCCACCATACCGAACATGGCACCGACGGTTATGGCCGCGCCGAAAAGTTTAATCTTGGTCATCGTATTTCTCCCGTACACAAGTTTGTTAGCATCTGAAACCAGAACACCATATTTGGATAACAGGTGATTCCTGGTTATGCGTGTTTAGGTTGAACACGCCAGGCACAGGAAAAAGGTTCCGCGTAAATGTGAAATGCTGCACAGATCAGCTGACTTGTTGCGGCTGCCAATAAACTCGAGCTTGAGTGATTTAACTAATTTTTAGAAAACGGCTTGCGTGAAATTGGAAAAAGCAAGGCGGCACTGTATATATTAGAAATATACAGTACCGGGAGCAGGGTAATTACTGAATGGAAAGTTGCTCTGTCCAATTACCCTCGGGTAAAAATTCGGCCTCGTGCTCTATCTGCCTGGCCTGCTGCAGTTCACCCAGCGCTTTTAGAATTTCGGCTTTTAATAGCAACGTGCCACGCGCATCGTCTTTGAGGGCCAACGCCCGATTAACGGCATCCAGTGCAGTCTGGTTTTGGCCGGTAATATATAAAACCATCGCCATGTTATGATGGCCTTTCATGTATGTAGGATCGATCTGTACTGTTTTTTCAAAGTGCTGTAAAGCTAAGGTATGTTCACCCTGGCGAGCAAGGATAACGCCAAGATCATCATGTGCTTCAGCATTGTCAGGATTTAGCTCGATGGCCTTAAGTAAGTCCTGCTTTGCATTGGCTTCATCGTCGATCCATAAGTAGCGAACACCGCGCTTGGTGTAGGCCAGTGAGCTATCCGGAATTCGTCGGATATACTCAGACAGGTCCTTGATCCCTTTGCGAACATGACCACTACGACCCAACGCCATGCCCCGTCCAAAATAGGCCTCATGAATTTTGTCGTTCAACTTAATGATTTTTGTGTAATCTTCTACTGCACTATCAAATTTATGTAGTTCAAAATATAGCCGGGCACGCTTCATTAACACATCAATATTACTGGGATCATTGTCAAGCATGTCGCTATAAATCTCGACAAACATTTCCCTTTCCTCCTGTGATGCAAGTGAACTCACCTCAGTGATCACTTCTGAAGTCCTGAACTCATTGCGAGGCTCCAGATAACGTCCAACGACTTTCGGGATTTCCCCAAAGCAACGTTGATATTCACGAGTACTTAGTATGCCCTCACCGGGATCAAACTCAT